>CACZOP010000119.1 GCA_902782845.1 Oscillospiraceae bacterium
GAAGAGGATAAAGACTACAACGTGTTCGGCGCCTCAACGGCAGTCGCGCTGCTGTTCAATTGCGAGCCCTGGTGGTAAACGGGTTTCGGATCGAAGCCTGCTGAAAGGAGTCTGTAATGCATTTTTTTACGAGGATCATCTCCTTTTTCCTGAGTATCGTTTTGGCAATGACGGGATGGATCGGATCCATGCCGCAGCATACGCTGAAGGTCAACAGATACGAGACCCATCAGATCAACGAGGGCTTCGGTACGTCCGCCGCCTGGTGGGCGCAGGACGTGTCCGACGAAGCCGAAGCGGAGCGGATCGCCGCGCTGCTCTACAATAAGGAGACCGGCCTCGGGCTGGATATCTTCCGTTACAACGTGGGCGCAGGCGAAAAAGAAAACCCCGCTTCCGTGATCCCGAAACGGAACCACCGGACCGAGAGCTTCTGGGTGTTCAACGCGTCGACCGGCGAATATACATTCGACTTTTCCCGTGACGCCAACGCCGTCAGGATGATGGATCTTGCAGTAAAAAACGGCGCATCCAAAATTATTCTGTTCTGCAACAGCCCGCATTTTTCTCTTACGGAGAACGGAAAAGCGTCCGGCAGCGCGCAGGAGGGTCACTGCAATCTGCCCCCGGAAAACTACGGCGCGTTCGCCGATTATCTGCTGACGGTCGCCGAGCATTTCGTTGCGGAAGGATACCCGGTTTACGGTATTTCCCCCATCAACGAGCCCCAATGGGACTGGGGGGCCGGCAACATCAAGCAGGAAGGCTGCCACTATTCCCCGGAGGAGGCCGTCGCTCTGCTGGAGTGCTTCGCAACGCGGATGCGGGAACGCGGCGATACCTTCAAGCTGCTGGGACCGGAAAGCGGCAATATGAATAAGAGCTACAGGGAATACGAAGAAAAATTCTTCGAGAGCAAGATTTTGCGGAGCTTCTGCGATACCTATTCCGGCCATTCCTACTGGCTGGACGGCAACATAAAACAGAAAAAAGCGGTGGGACAGCGTTTTGCCCTGCAATACCGCGGGTTGAAATTCGAAATGAGCGAATGGTGCGAGCTGCCGCAGACGCTCGATCCCCAGTCGGTCGAAAGCGGCCTGCACATGGCCAACGTCATGTGGGAAGACCTGACGCTGATGAACGCCGTTTCCTGGCAGAGTTGGACGGCGGTGGGCGGCGACGCCATGCTGGACTACAAAAACGGCGGACTGGTTCAGTATGCCCGCTATTATATCATGAAACAGTTTGCCATGATCCCCTTGGGCGCCACCCGCGTGGGCGTGCTGGATTATCATCTGAAGGAATCAAAGCTGAAAACGCTTGCCTATACCAGCGGCGACACGGACTATCTGATCATTATCAACAATGAGCCGGAAGCGGAAACAATCAGACTCAGCGGCGCGTATGACGTTCAGAAGGCATTTGTTACATCCGCCGATAAAAAATGTGAAGCTGTAGGCAACGGGGCGTTCACGGGAGCTTTGACAATCGAGCCGAAAAGCGTGACGACATTGATCCTGTTCTGAGGCGATGCAGCCGACGCTTTTCTGAAAACGGAAGGATCCGCCGTTGTTTCCTGACTGCCGAAGCCTACGGAGAACCGGACCCGTCGGCGATCTTCCCGATCGGTTTTTTGCAGTTTCCCGGCGCGGCGGCGCTCTCCGGCGGGCAGCGGGCGTATCCGCGGAATGCCCGCCTTCGGCCGCGCCCGGTCACAAATCGCGGATCAAGGCACGTAAAACCGCCGGGATCCGATTCGTAAAAATGGTGTTATAATGAGTCGATACAATTTTTACGGCTGGGAAACAGCCGATATCAAAGAAAAACACGGCCTGACGCCGCGGGACTGTTACGATCTGCTCTCCGGGATCTGGTGCGCCGGAACCTGCGCGCCGCGGATGCGTGAAAACTGGACGCCGGAGAACAAAACGCTGGGGCAGTGCTCTGTCACCGCGTTTTTACTGCAGGACCTTTACGGCGGCAGGGTGTACGGCGTGCCGCTCTCCGACGGCAACTTCCACTGTTTCAACTTGGTAAACGGCTGTGTCTTCGATCTCACCAGCGAGCAGTTCGGTGAAACGGAGCTTGATTACGACAACTGCCTGGAGCAGTTCCGCGAAACGCATTTCGCCAAAGAGGAAAAGCGCCTGCGATATGAAGACCTGAAGGCGCGGTTCTTTGCGCGGCTGCCGAAAAATCCTTGAAACGGACCGGCTGCGCCTGCGCCCGTTTACGGAAGGCGACGCTGTTTCAGCCTGCAATAAAACAAAGGATCAAAAAAAGAACGGGATGCAAGCGGAGATTACTTAACCGAAAATCTATTTCCCGGGAAATGAAACTATGAATCCGTTGACGTTGCTTATCAAGCCTGCGGCGGGGCGCTGCAATATGAATTGCGGATATTGTTTTTACAGGTCCCTGAGCGCCGGCAGAGAAAACCGGATCATGACCCGTGATACGGTTGATTTGCTGATCCGCAGAATCGCTGCGTATCGGCCGTCGGCTCTTGCCGTGATGTTTCAGGGCGGCGAGCCTTTGTTGGCAGGTCTTGATTTTTACAGATATTTCATCGGCGCCGTCAGGAAAAATCTGCGTGTGCCCGTAAGCTTTGCCATGCAGACAAACGGCCTGCTGATTGATGATGCCTATGCCGGATTCTTCAGGGCAAACGGTTTCCTTTTGGGCGTTTCGCTGGACGGAAACAGAGAAACGAACGACAGAAACCGCGTTGACAACAGCGGAAGCGGAACGTTTGACCGCGTTATGAAGTCCGTTGCTGTTCTTCGCAGGCATAAGGTGGAGTTCAATATCCTTTCGGTTGTTGACGACGGGAACGTAAATGAAATCGAAGAAACCTACAGATTTTTCAAAAAAAACGATTTTTCGTATATCCAGTTCATCCCCTGCGTGGGGGCGCGCGGCAACGCTTTTCTGGCAACGGAGAACTACGGGCTGTTTCTGAGAAAGACCTTTGACCTCTGGTATGAGGATTATGCGGGGGGTGATTATGTTTCCGTGCGCCACATTGATAATTACCTGGGGATCCTCCTCGGCAGCCCGCCGGAGAGCTGCGCCATGTGCGGCGTATGCGGAAGCTATTTTACCGTTGAAGCGAACGGCGATATTTACCCCTGTGATTTTTACTGTGACGACGCGCACAGAGTCGGCTCGCTTCACGATGAAACGCCGTTTGAAATAAATGAAAAACACAGGGCGTTTATTGAGGAATCGAAGATCATTCACGAGCGCTGCCAAAGCTGCGGATATCATTTTCTCTGCCGCGGCGGCTGTAAAAAAGATCGGATCAACGATGATTCGGAAAACAGATACTGCAAGGCGTATAAAGATTTCTTTGCATACGCCGGCGCGCGTATATTTGAGATCGCAAGCAGCATAAAAGGCGAATGATACCGGCGTTATCATAAAAAGGGAAGTAAAATTTTGCCGGAAAGCAATAAAATGAATTGCGGGGAAACAAAAATGAGAAAACCGAATGTGATCATTATTATGACCGACGATCAGGGATACGGCGATTTAAGCTGTATGGGCGCCGAAGATTTCAGAACGCCGCATCTGGACGCGATCGCGTCCGAAGGCATACGTTTTACCTCGATGTATTCCGCGTCTCCCGTCTGCTCTCCTTCCAGAGCGGCGCTGCTTACGGGCAGATATCCCGCCAACGCGGGCGTGCGCGCCATACTCGCGGGGCACAGAAAAGCAAGCGGGCTTACCCCCGCCGTGCCGACAATTGCGTCCGCGCTGAAAAAGCTCGGCTACCGCACGGGCATTTCGGGCAAGTGGCATCTCGGCCTCAAAAACGAGTGCAGACCCAACAGCAACGGCTTTGATGAGTTCAACGGCTTTCTTGCGGGATGTGTGGACTATTATTCCCATATTTTTTATTGGGGAATGGCCGACGGCAACACAAATCCCGTTCACGACCTGTGGGAAAACGAAAACGAAGTGTATGCCAACGGCGAATACATGACAGAGCGTATTACGGAGAAAAGCATTGAATTTATCGGGAACAACAGTGACAGGCCGTTTTTCCTTTATGTTGCATATAACGCGCCGCATTATCCGATGCACGCGCCCGAAAAATACATGAAGCGTTTTTCGCATTTGCCCAAAGACCGTCAGCTGATGGCCGCGATGATAAGCGCCGTTGACGACGGCGTGGGGGAGATTCGCGCCGAGCTTGAAAGGCGAAACCTGCTTGAGAATACGATCATCTATTTTCAGAGCGATAACGGGCCGTCGCGCGAATCAAGAAACTGGCTGGACGGCAACGAGGATCCGTATTACGGCGGCAGCGCCGGCATTTTCAGCGGACACAAATTCAGCCTTTTTGAAGGCGGTATCAGAGTCCCCGCGCTTCTTTACTGGAAAGGGACCGTTGAAAGCAGGGTTATCGACGCCCCGCATATCGCCACCGATATTTTCCCAACGGTGCTTGAACTCTGCGGCGGGACCCCGGAAGAATATGAACTCGACGGCGTGAGCCTCCGGCAGATGCTTTTCGGAAACGATGAAGCGCAGCACGAATATATCTTCTGGGAAATGGAAGATCAGACCGCTGTCCGCAAGGGCAGATACAAGCTTGTCTTAAACGGCCGGACAGAGGAGGGCGAAGCGCCGCGGGCGGACGTATTCCTTGCCGATCTTGAAAACGATCCCGGCGAAAAACAGAATCTTGCCGATGCGCTGCCTGCGCTCTGTGCCGAGCTCAAACAGGCGGCGCTCAGCTGGAGAGTCGGCGTTGAAAAAACCTGGAAAGATAAGTTTGAAGGCAACTATACCACTCTTGCATAACAACCCGGGACGCAACGGCGCGGTAAACTGCCGCATACCGCGTCTTGCCGGCGCATAACCGTGCCGGCGGCTGCGGGACCTGTGAACCGGCATTTCAAATAAATCAAACAATAATAAAAAACAGTGGGAGGTAAAAAATATGATCCACCTGATGCACAAAGCGATAGACCCGGATACTATGCCTGTGCTCTACGACACCCCCTTTACCGCCGAATCCTTTGCCGCCGATTTTGAGGTCAGAGACGGCAACTGGTTTGTGCGGGACGGCTGGCTGATCGGCGAAAACAGACGCAATTTCGCTTCCATGGCTTTGCTGAAGAACCCCGTTTTCGGCCCGGTTTGTCTGGATTTCAAAGGGAAGGTGCTGCCGCCCTGCACCCACGACGTCAACTGTATGTGGTCCGGCTCCTGGGACGAGGCGACCAACACGCGCGCATTGGCCTACGTCGCCGGTATCGGCGGTTGGTGGGACGGGAAGGTGGGCTTTGAGAAGAGCCCGGAATACGGGTTGAACTGCGGAACGAAGCTGCTCGGTTTCACGCCCGAAAAGGAATACCATATACAGGCGGGAAGCATCGGCGGACATGTGTTTGTGATCGTCGACGGGAAGCTGTGCATAGAGACCACCGACCCGGATCCCATCGATCAGGAGAAGTACGGAAGAATCGGTTTTGAGGCTTATTGCACCAGAGTGGCCGTGACCGATTTCAAGGTCCGGCGGGCAGTCTGGGAAGAACTGAAGGAAAAATACGAGCCGGAGTTTTAACAGGGCGGCATCGCGGCGATTCCGGTTCTTCGGTCCGAAAGGCCGGGGAGGCTCGGCTGTATGAGCGCTCCGGCCGCTTATGTTAAAATCAAAGAAATAAGAACTCTGCGGGAGGAAACAACGTGTCTTCTCTGTTTGCCTTTTTGAGAAAAGCGTTCAGTCTCGGCTTTACGCTGCTGTTTATTCTTTCCGGCGCCTTTTCCTCTTCCTCTTCGGTTACAAAAGGCGCGATTGTCCCTGAAAGGGAGCTTGCATACCCGTTCTCCGACGGCGCGGCTTTTTGCCAGGGGATCACGACCGACGGAACGTTTTTTTACGGCACGGGATGTATGAAATATCTGAATTATAACGCGATCGTAAAAATCAATGCCGAAACCGGCGAAATCGTGAAGATCAACGATATGTGTCTGCCCGCAGACGTCGTTGAAAAGGGATACGCCCACCTCGGCGACTGCGCGTATCACGACGGAAAGATCTATGCCGCCTGCGAAACCTTTTTCTTCAAAAATCCGGCGATCATGGTTTTCGACGCCGAAACGCTGGATTTCATCGAATATCACGTCCTCCCCGATGAGGGCAGGGGAAACGGTCACATCCCATGGGTCTGTGTGAAGGACGGCACGGTCTACTACACCCAGGCGAGGGAGGTTGACGAAGTCAGGATGCTGCGCCTCGATGATTTCACGTTTTCGGGAAGCGTCAGGATGGACAAAACCGTTACAAAGATCACCGGCGGCGACGTTCTGAACGGAAAGCTGTATCTTTCAAGCAACGACGGCGCAAGCGAAAAGATTACCTATGCCGTCGATCTTGAAACGGGCGAAACGACGGAAGCCTTCGTCCGCGATATGGGCAACGTCTTCACCGAAACGGAGGGGCTTTCGATCACCGAAGGCGAAGGCGGAACGGTATTTCATTATCTTGACGTTGCGATCGTCTCGAAGGCCGTGATCCGGACGTACGTCCTGCGCGCGTAAGCCCCGACGGTTTTTCATTGCTTTGTTGTTGCGTTTAAGAAAACCGGAAACCTGTCATTTTACGATTTTACAGAGAAAGAAAAGATGTTGCTTTCGGCAGGACGGCAGAGATCGGGCTGTCGGCGGCGAAGCTGACATTGCAGGGGAATCGGAATAATAGTATATCTTTTGTTAATATGAAAACATAGAAAAAACCGCTGTACCTCACACATGGGCGCAGCGGTTTATCGTTTTGTTCTCTGTTTTTGCGGATTTGTCCGGGTGTCACCAGCCCGTGAATCCGTTTGCAATCACCCGGAACAGATTTCTGAAGAACGCAATGATTCTCTGCATGAAATTCAGCGCGGCATTCGCAGGACCCGAATTGCATACGATATAAACCGGCGACCCGGCCGCGGCGATGCGTGTTACGCCGCCCGGGACGTGATCCTCGACGATATTGCCCTGCATATCATAGATGGTTGTTTCCGCGTTCGGGAGATACAGCTCCTGATTGAACGGAGATTCCGCCCAGACCACGTATACGGTTTGTCCGTTTTGCGCGTACGTCGCGACGTAGGCGGACTTCTGATAAAACGGACCGTATTTCGTCTGCTCCAGAGCGGTGAGCTTTTTCCCCGCCGTCAGGGCATTGAAGGTTTTAACGGCGCCGGCGGATACCTTCGGCGTAAAGTCGTTTTTGTAAAGCCCCAGGGAGTTTTCGTATTCCTCGCCGCCCAGAACGTCCGAC
>CACZOP010000120.1 GCA_902782845.1 Oscillospiraceae bacterium
ACCTTTTTTAAGATCGGCGCGTTCACCTTCGGCGGCGGCTACGCCATGCTGCCGCTGATCCAGCGCGAGGCCTGCGAAAACAAGGGCTGGCTCTCAAAAGAAGAGCTGCTCACCCTCGTTGCCGTGGCGGAGAGCACGCCCGGCCCCATCGCCGTGAACGCCGCCACCTTTGTGGGCTACCGCACGGCGGGCTTTTTGGGCGCGGCGCTCGCCACCTGCGGCGTAGTGCTGCCGGCGTTCTGCATCATCACGGCGCTGTCGTTCATCCCTGCAAACGTCACGAAAATCCCCACCGTGAGCTACGCGCTCTTCGGCCTCCGGGCGGGCGTCGCGGCGCTGATATTGCGGGCGCTGTGGAACATGTACCGCGCCTGCCCCAAAGGGATCTTCTCTTACGTTGTGATGGCGGCGGCTTTTTTGCTTGTGGGGGTTTTCCGTGTGGGCGCCGTGTGGGTGCTGCTCGGCTGCGCCGCGGCCGGGATCGTTTATTCCCTGTGGAAACGGAGGGACGCCGATGCTCTTTCTTAAGCTCTTCCTCACGTTTTTCAAAATCGGGATCTGCACCTTCGGCGGCGGCTACGCCATGCTGCCGCTGATTCAGGCGGAGGTGGAAAAAAACGGCTGGCTGGACGAAACAACGCTGCTGGATCTGCTGGCTGTGAGCGAAAGCACGCCGGGGCCTATCGCCGTGAACCTCTCCACCTTTGTGGGAGGGCGGCTCGGCGGCGTGCCGGGTTCCCTGTGCGCCACCGTGGGCGTGGTGCTCCCCTCTTTTATCGTCATTTTGCTGGTGCTGCGGTTTTTGCAGAAATTCCGCAACAGCCGCGCCGTGACGGGCGCGATGCGGGGGCTTTCCCCCGCCGTGGTGGGGCTGATCGCCGCGGCGCTCCTGCGGGTGGCGGCAACCGTGTTTTTCCCCGCGGGCGTTTCGGCCGCCGCGGTTACCGCGCCGGCTTTCTGGTGCGCGCTGGGGATCTTTTTCGCCGCCGCCGTGCCGGCGTTCAAAAAGTGCCACCCGATCCTGATCCTGCTGCTTTCGGCAGGGCTGGGCGTGGCGGCAGGGTATGCGTTCGGCCTGCCGGTATAACGTCGGAATTTGTCGGAAACATATATCATTCGGAATTCGGAAGGCGGAATTCGGAATTTATGCAATTGCGCTGCAAACGTATTCCACCCTTCTCAGTCGCTTCGCAACAATTCCGCATTCCGAAATTCGCATTCCGCATTGGCTTCGGCAATTCCGGATTTTATCCTTTACGAAAAAAACGGCTTCGTTCCCGGGATTCCGGGCAACCAGGCCGTTTTCTTGTTTTCTGTTTTTTTGCGTCCTGCCGGGCGTTACATGGCTTTTAAGAACGCCGCGGTCATATCCGCCGCCTGCGGCGCGTGGGTCTCGATCACCATGTGTCCCGCGCCGGGGATCGTGATATCCACGCTCCCCGCGGGCAGCGCGGCGCGCAGCTTCACCCGGGCGCTGTCGGCGATCATCTTATCGCTGCCGCCGTTTAAGAAGAGGATGGGCGGCATGGTTTTCACCGCCGCATAATCGGTGGCGGGCAGCATGGAGAAATTGATGATCGCGCCGGCGCCTGTGCCCTCGATCTCATAGGGATCGGTGATCTTTGAAATATCGTATCGCATGGCAAAGGACAGATCGTTGCATGCCATCACGTAGAGCATACGCACCAGCGGCCTGCACTTGCCCATGGCTTCCATCATCGGGCCCATCATGCGGATAAAGGCGGGATTCGCCATCATCGCCCCGCGGGCGCCTTCCGTGCCGTCGTTGCCGTTGGTGCCGTAGAGCAGCAGGTTCTTCACGCTTTCGGGGTATTTCTGCGCGATCCCCAGCGCCACGTAGCCGCCCATGGAATGACCCGCCACGAACCAGGGCTCGGGGCTGAGATATGTCATCAGCGCGTGCATAATGTCTTCCCGCGGCAGTTTTTCCATATCAAAGGTCTCGCGGGTGGAATAGCCGAAGTCCGGCAGATCCGCCAGAACGCAGGTGTAACCCCGGGCGACCATCTCTTTTGCCAGCATCTCGAAGCAATAAGAAGAAAGCGCGAAGCCGTGGATCATAAAGATCCGGCCTTTGGGCTCTTCCGCCGGAAATTCACGGTAGTGGATCCGGTAGTCGCCGACGGTGAAAAACGCGGAATTCTCAAAGGGCTGCGTCTGTTCCTCCGCGGCGCCGCCGACGGCAAAAGCGGGCGTGATAAAAGTAAAAAGGCAAATAAAAGACAGGCAGATTGCAAGCAGCTTCTGTATTCTTCGCATAAAACGGATCCCCCTTGTTTACTTGAATCCAGTGTAGCATATTTTTTTATATATTGCAATCCTTTTTCACCTGCGATATAATGAGCACGGAGCACTGACACGTTTCGGAGGTTTTTACTATGGAAAAGCTTGCGCTCTTCGGCGGCAACCCCGTGCTGAACCACGCCGCCATGCCGGAGGAGCTTTTTCGCTGGCCCATCTTTACCGAAGAAGACGAGGCGGCGGTTTTAGAGGTGTTCCGCGCCAACAAAATGAGCGGGAACGATATAACAAAAGAATTTGAAAAGGAATTCGCCGCGTGGCAGCAGCGGAAATACGCCGTTGCCTGCTGTAACGGCACCATGAGCATCTACGCCGCCATGTTCGCGGTGGGATTAAAGGCCGAGGACGAGCTGATCTGCCCCACAAAAACCTACTGGGCAAGCTGCCTTTCGGCGCAAAACCTGGGGGTATCGGTGGTGTTTGCCAACGTGGACCCCGACACGCTCTGCCTTGACCCGGACGATCTGGAGCGGTGCCTGAGCCCCCGCACGAAAGCGATCATGGCGATCCATTACAAGGGCTATCCATGCGACATGGACCGCATTATGGCCTTTGCGAAAGCCCACGGCCTGAAGGTGATCGAGGACGTTTCGCACGCGCAGGGCGGGCATTACAAAGGAAAAATGACCGGCACCTTCGGGGACGTGGCCGCCATGAGCCTGATGAGCGGCAAGAGCTTCGCCTGCGGGGAGCTGGGGATCGCCGTGACCGACGACCGCCGCTGCTACGAGCGTCTGCTGGCGTTTCTGCACTATGAGCGCAACACCGAAGACGAGATCCATGAGCCCGATCTGCTCCCCTATCTCCACCTGCCGCTTTCGGGCTTCAAGGGCCGGGCAAACCAGATCTGCACCGCCGTCGGCCGCGTGCAGCTTAAATATTACGACGAACGCATCAAAGAGATCCGCCGGGCGAACAACTTCTTTTTTAACCTGATCGAGGGGCTGCCGGGGCTCCGGTGCCACCGGGTGGACGAAGCCGACGGCTCCGACATGGCGGGCTGGTATATCCCGTGCGTGGTTTACCACGCCGAGGAACTGGGCGGGCTGGATCCGGAGGTTTTCATCAAGGCCCTGACCGCCGAAACCGGCTTTCCCTTCCATTTGCTCGGCGGCAATTTCCCCCTGCACACCCATCCGGTTTTTCAGACCTACGACGCGCTGGGGCTCGGTAAACCCTCCCGCATCGCGTTTGCCGACCGGGACGTGCGGGAAGCGGACAAAGAGCTGAAACGCTCGGAAAACATCGTGGTGATCGAAACGCCCTATTTCCGCAGGCTGTTGCCGGCGGAGATCACCCGTTACGCCGACGCTTTTAAAAAAGTGGTCGCCCACGCAAACGAGCTGCTGACGCTGGAACACGCCCCCACAAACACCGGAGAAGCGGGGCAGTGGCACGCCGCCGTGCGGTAAAAAAACGCCGAAGCGGCAGATCGGCCTGCTGACGCTGAAAAAGGACCGGTCGGAAGCCCTGATCCGGCTTGCCCGCAAAACAGGAAACAAAGGAGACGGTACAATGGATTTTACCGCGTTTGACACAAAAAAACATGACGAATACGCCCAAAAAGCGAAAGCGCAGTGGGGCGACACGGAAGCCTACGGGGAATATGAGAAAAAAACAGCCGGACAGAGCCAAACGGAATTAACAGAAGCCGGGGACGGGCTGATGGAGATCTTCTCCGGTTTCGGCGCACTGAAAGAAAAGCCCGTCTCCGCCCCGGAAGCGCAGGCGCAGGTACAGGTTTTACGGGACTATATCACGTCGCATTTCTACACCTGCACCGACGGGATCCTCGCGGGGCTCGGAAATCTCTATGCCGCGGACGGGGAATTCTCCGAAAACATCGACCGCGCGGGCGGCGCGGGCACGGCGGTGTTCGCCGCAGAGGCGATCGCACGGTACTGCGGGAAAGAAGGAGACCGGTAATGCAAATTACGATCAAAGGAACGCCCGCCGCGGTGAAAGACGGCGGCTTTTGCTACGGGAACGTCAAGAGCGACTACGGCGTAAACACACTGTATTTTACCAAAAACGGCAAACCGTTTACGATCATCTCGGGCGAACTGCATTTTTCCCGCGTGCCCCGGGAGCGCTGGCGCGAAACCCTGCTGAAAATGCGGGAATGCGGGATCAACACGGTATCCACCTACGTTTTCTGGAATCATCATAACGAAAAAAAAGGCGTGTATGATTTTTCCGGCAACAAGGATATCGGCGCCTTCTTAAAAATCTGCCGTGATATCGACATGCCCTGTATCCTGCGGATCGGCCCTTGGTGCCACGGCGAGGTTGCCCGGGGCGGGTACCCCGCGCGGATCGACCGGATGAAGGGCAAACACAGCGACGACCCGAAGTATCTCGCGGAAGTGAAAACCTTCTGGCAGGCGCTGTTTAACGAAGCCGCGCCTTACATGGACGGCAAAACCGTGTTGGGGATCCAGCTTGAAAACGAATACGGCGGCCCGGCGGCGCATCTGCTCACCCTGCGGCGCATAGCGGAGGAGATCGGGTACAAAGCCCCGTTTTTTACCGTGACCGCGTGGCCGCGAACCATCACGGACCCGGCGCTGCTGCCTATGACGGGGGGCTACCCCGACGCGCCCTGGGAACGGGGCACGACCGCGCTGAAACCACACCACCGCTTTGCGATCTCCGCCGGGAGAAAGGATACGGAAATCGGCACCGCCGTGGACACCGGAGAAGCGGCGAGCGCCTTTGAAAATATCCCCTACGCCTGCTGCGAAACCGGCCCCGGCAATCAGGTGACGCAGCACCGCCGCCCCCTGATCGGCGAAAAGGACGGCTGGGGCGTGGGCTTTGCGAAATTCGCCTCCGGCGCCAACTGGCTGGGTTACTATATGTTCTGCGGCGGCGCGAACCCCAACGACCGGCCGCTGCAGGAAAGCCGTTTTACCGGCTATTCCAACGATTACCCCATCATCGACTACGATTTTCAGGCGCCTCTCAGCCGCTGGGGCGTTTGCCGCCCCCACGGCGACCGGCTGCGCCTCATGCACCTGTTTATCAGGGAATTCGATCCGGAGATCTGCACAAAACCGGCATATTTCCCCCTGTGGCCTTCCACCGATCCGCAGGATACATCATTCCTGAAATGCTCCGTCCGCGCCGACGACCGGGGCGGCGGCTATTTCTTCGCGGGGGCCTATGAAAAGGGGCTCGGCTATCCGGATTTTGAAAACGTGGACGTATCGTTCAGCCTCGGCCAACAGACGGTCACACTCCCGCGTATCCGGGTAAAGGGCGGCGCCATGTTCTTTTATCCCTTCAATATCACGCTCGGCGACCTGCGCTTTGATTATATTCTGGCGCAGCCGCTGGTAAAAACGAACCGGAACGGAGAAACCGTGTGCTATTTTGTCCAATGCGAAGGGATCGACCCCGCATACAGCGCCGGCGGCAAAACCCGCCCGCTGGATTTTTCGGAAACCGGCGTCCGGGTGGGGAACGTGCGGCTGATCGTGCTGCCCTATGAAGAAGCGCGGCGCTTCCATTTTATCAACGGGAAAGCGTATTTTACCGACGGCACCGTGTTCTGCGACGACGGGAACGTCTACTGCGAACGCGCGGCGGGACCCGACCTGAAAGACAGCTTCGTATTACGGAAATGCGAAGCAAAACCCCTCCCCTATAACAAATACCTGTATTCCACAGGCAAACGCGCGTATTATGAACTGAAACTCCCGGCGGACGAGATCCGGCGGCATCCGGACGTGCGGCTGGAATTCGCCTTTACGGGGCTGAATCTGCAGGTGTTCTGCGGCGAAACGCTGATCGACGACTGCTTCAATATCGACGGGACCTATGTGATGCACCTGCGGGACTATCTGCGGTATCTGGACAAAACCGACACGTTCATTTTCCGCGCGGCGCCCAAAACGAAATCCGGCCTGTCGGCGGTGTATAACGAGATCCCGATCCCGCTGAATTCCACCGGGCTCGCACTGAAAAGCGCGACGGTATATACAAAAGAGCGGCTGGAATGAAAGACAAAGACAATCTGCGCCCGGGAGCCGCCGGGTGACGCGGCATTCCGCAAAAGGAGACAAACGGTTATGAAAAAGAAGCTCGTTACCGCGCATGTCGGGATGAAATTCGGCATGGCGCACGTGGAAGGCGCATTACAAAGCGGCGCCGAAATCGCGGCGATCTGCGACTGCGATCCCGAAGCCCTGCGCGCGGCAGGGGAAAGATACGCGATCCCTGAAGAAAAACGGATAACGGATTACCGGCGGATCGCGGAAGATCCGGACGTGGAGGCCGTTACGGTCGCCGTGCCCGATCAGCAGCACGCGGAGCTGACCTGCGCCCTGCTGCGGGCGGGAAAGCACGTTTTATGCGAAAAACCGCTGGCGCTGACGCGGGAGGACGCCCGGGAAATCATCCGCACCGCAGACAACGCCGGACGCCTTTGTATGGTGGGGCAGATCTGCCGCTTCACCCCCGCCTTTGAAAAGGCAAAACAGATCGTTGATTCCGGCGAGATCGGAGAAATCTACTATGCGGAATCCGAATACGCGCACGATTATATGTATCTTGTGGACAACTGGCGGGCCGATCCCAGACGGCACGGCGTCATCGGCGGCGGCTGCCACGCGGTGGATCTGCTGCGCTGGCTGGTAGGAGATCCAACGGAGGTGTTTGCCTACGGCACGCACAAGCTTCTGCCCCAGGTCCCCTACGACGACGCCACGATCGCCGTGATGAAATTCGGCGGCGGCGTTATCGGCAAGATCTTCGTTTCCACCGGCTGCAAACGCGACTACACCATGCGGACGCTGGTGTACGGAACGAAGGGCACGCTGATCTGCGATAACACCTCGCCCTCCATGACGCTTTTTGTGGCGGGCGCGGACGGTATGGCGCATGAGCCGCAGATCATTCCGGTGCAGGTGAACAACCACAACGCCGCCCGGGAGTTTGAGGTGTTCGCCGATGCGATCCGGGGCAATAAACCGCTTGAAACCGACGCGCGCGAGGGCGCGAAAACAGTGGAAGCCTGCCTCGCGATTATTGAATCCTCTGCTTCCGGCAAAGTCGTATATCCCGACTACGGTTTCTGATCCGCCGGAAACCGCCTCGCAGGTCTCCCTATAACCCGAAGGATCCCTGAACTGCATCTGTTCAGGGATCCTTTTTCGGTATTCAGACAGGGAAACCGGAATTTGTCTGGGACAAATTCCGATTTGTAAATGCAGCCGCCCTGTCCCTGATTTAACAAAGAGGCAGAACGGCCGCCTTTTTATTCCAGCAGCGCCAGCAGGTCGTTCACGTTTGCGGTGGCAAGGCAGACGCAGGTATCGGAAGCGCCGTAATAGATCCTGACCTCGCCGTCGTCCTCCAACAGCATCCCGCAGGGGAAGATCACGTTCTGCCGGAAGCCCTCGTCGGTCTCCACCGGCAGATCCGGCGCGATCAGCGGCTCTTTATACACCGAAAGGACCTTCGACGGGTCGTTCAGATCCAGCAGCATGAGCCCCGCCGTATAGCGCTTGGTCCACTTTTTCTCCCAGCCGTTTTTGCCCCGGGTCTCGTCCCGGTCCACCGCGTGGATCAGGGTGAGCCAGCCCCGGTCGGTTCTGATGGGGGAGGCGGTGGGGCCGATCTTGTCGTTGGCGTAGGGCACGTCCTCCACCCCCAGCACCAGCGCGCTCCGTCCCCAATACACAAGGTCGGGAGACCGGGAAAGCCAGATATCAAAGCGGTCCCGCCCCCGGCTGTACACCGGCATGGGGCGCTCGAGCCGCACGAATTCGCCGCCGATCTTTTCGGGGAAGAGCACCATGTTCCGGTTTTCGGGCACGCTGGCGCTGATAAGCTCATAGGATCGCAGATCCTCCGAAAGCGCCGCGATGGCCCCGCAGATACCGTGGCGGGTATCCATGGCAAGGCAGAGATAGAGGCGGTTTTCGATCTCGATCAGCCGGGGATCGTAGAAGCGTTTTAATTCGGCGGGCTTTTCGGGGTCGTTGCTGTCCATCAGAGGCGTCGGGTCGAATCGCCAGCCGTCGATCCCGTTTTTGCTGCGGGCAACGCCCACGCTCGTGCCGGTGAACCGTTTGTTTTCGTTTTCATACCCCGCCTGATCCACACCGTAGTCGTTGCGGAACACCATCACGTATTCGCCCCGGTATCTGATGACCCCGGCGTTGAACACGAGAGAGGACGGATAGGGCAGATCCTGCGCCGTCATGATGGGCGCGGGTCTTTTTTTAATGCACGGATGTGATTTCAATGCGGGCAAAACCGCGGGCATAAGGATCCCTCCGTTTCTGATTTATTCCGTTGTTTCCAGCGGCGGAAGCGCGTGGATATCGTAGGTGTCGTAGTAGATCTCAAACGCGGTTTCCGCGTCGTCCGAAAGCTCGATCAGAGCCCCGGCCTGGAACATGGCCGAAAGCGAGCCGGAGGGCGCCTTCCACGCCGCGTTGGAAACGATTTCTACATCCGCTTCCCGCAAAATCGCCTCCGCGCCGAACAGCAGGTTCCCTGTGGCGATGTGATAATCGCTGGAAACGATGGCAAGCGCTTTGACCTGCGGATACCTTTTCTGCAAGATATCAAACGTATAGATCGCGTTCTGCGCCGTGGTAAGCGACTTGTTCTCAACGATCACCCGCTCGGGCGCGATCCCGTTCCCGATCAGCCACTCCGCCATTTTATCCGCTTCCGTGGCGGCGCTGTTCTCAGCCGCCGTCCCGCCGCCGGTGCACGCCACAAACGCGTTGGGGTATTTTTCCGCGCTTTTTTTTGCGACCTCAAGCCGCCGCACCAGCTCTTCGCGCATACTGCCGTCCTCTTCCAGCTGGAAGCCCAACACCACGATACACAGCGCGTCGTCGTCGGGCAGGCCGTCCGGCAGCACGTCGTAATTCAGGGCGGGAGCCGCGTTTTTCCACAGCGACATCACGGCGTCCCATTTTTCCGCCGCAGCCGGATCGACTGCGCGCAGCTCCTGCAAAAGCGCGTCAACGCGCGTATCCGCCGCTTCCCCGTAGCTGCCGTAATCCACCACCATTTCTTCAACGATCTCCTGCGCTTCCCGTTTCGGGGCTTCTTTTCCGCAGCCGCCAAAGCACAGCGCAAGCGCCGTAAGAAGAATCGGTATCAGCCAGCGGTTCCTGTTTCTCATTTTAATATCCTTCTTTCTGTTTTTCGCATAATAACCGTTTGCGCCGTCGGGGATTGCGCGTGACGCAAGGGGATGAAAAAA
>CACZOP010000121.1 GCA_902782845.1 Oscillospiraceae bacterium
AAAAAAACCGCTGCAAGGCGGTTTTTTTGCTGTCCGTTCTCTCCCACGGTATGGAGGCCGAACCATCTTTTCCGTTTTGACTGTATCTGCCGGATCAATACAGCGACCAGGCTCTGATTTTTAAGATCAGATCATGGATCATACCGATGATACGCTGAAAA
This sequence comes from Oscillospiraceae bacterium, assembly GCA_902782845.1. Taxonomy (GTDB): domain Bacteria; phylum Bacillota; class Clostridia; order Oscillospirales; family Acutalibacteraceae; genus RUG806. The sequence goes on from CACZOP010000121.1 coordinate 162, forward strand.
ACGTCGCCGTCCACCACGACCTTCGCATAGATCCGCAGACCACGAAAGGACTCAAAGTTACCGTCTTCCCCCCTGATATCCGCGGTAACGATCTGGGTGGAAATCACCGAAACGCCCTTTCCGCATTCGATCTGCACGTCTCCGTCGTTCAGCTTCTCGGGCAACGCACAGCCGTCGGCGGCCACCAGCAGATAATCGACGTAATAGGTCCTTCCCGCCGCCAGAACGCCGTCATCCGCCGTTCCGCCGTAATCCGCCACAAACACAGGGCCGTCGTTATCTGTTCTGTATACGACATTATCGGATCTGAGCTCGATCATCTTTTCGGCGTCTTTCCGGGTCAGGCCCGCGATATCGCTGTTCAGCCGCACCGAAATCACGCCGATATCATTGGCAGCGGCTGCAGGCAGCAAACAAAGGAATACGATGCACACTGCCAGCAAGACGGAAATCATTTTTTTCATCATCACAGTCACTCCTTTTCCGCTTTTCTCCGCTGCTATTATACATTGTGTTCCGATCCCCTGTCAATTCCTTTTCGATTCTGTATTTCTTCTGTTTCCGTTCGACGGCTCAGGATCGTCCTCTCTTTTCTCTTGCATACGTACAACGTCCATGCTATAATGATACGGGAAACAAAACAGGTGCATCACGATTTCAGGAGGTTTTTCATATGGAAGCGCTGCATAAGATCCTTGCGTGGTTCATGTCTGCGGTTTTATCGTTCGTCGGACTGACAAGCTTTCGACCTGAGGAACGGGCGCAGTCCCTGCGAGTCACGGCGTATCTGATCGTAAACAACGCCGGTGATATCGAGACCTTCGATCCCTCGCATCTGGCAGATTTAACGGACCTGATCCTATTCGGGGATCTGGCGTATATCGATCAGGAGGAAAACGTGATCCTCTGCGAAAACTTCGAGCGGATCATGGAAAAGGCGAAGGCGCTGACAGAAGGGCTTGACGTGCGGCTCCACCTGAACCTCGGCGCCAGCGTGCCGGATATGCGCACGCTGCACAAGCAGGCCGTTCACAGCGGCAAGCTGGTGAAAAACATCAAAGCCGTGCTGGAAACCTACGGGCTGGACGGGGTACAGTTCGATTATGAATTCCCCTTTGAATGGCAGGCGAAATACTGGTTCAGCCGCTTCCTTGAGCAGCTCGATAAAACGCTGGGAGACGACTACATGATCGGCTGCGCGCTGCAGCCATGGTGCGCGCGCTTTTTGCCCGGCGCTATCCGCGCCATCGACATGGTGGAGCTGATGTGCTACGACAACTGGAACGAAGCGGGCTACCATGCCCCCATGGAAAACGCGAAAAAAGACGTGCAGGACATGTTGAAGCTCGGTTACAAGCGGTCACAGATCGACCTGGGGCTCCCCTTCTACGCGCGCCCCACCACGGGAGAAGCCTTCTGGTACGATTATGCGAATTATCACGACAAGCTGGATGAAAACGGGCTTTATCCCGACAGCGAAAAGGGGCTTACTTTCTCCTTCAACACCTCTGCGCTGATCTACGAAAAAACTGCCTGGGCTGTGGATACGGGGCTCGGCGGCGTGATGGTCTGGCATTACCGCTGCGACCTGCCCAAAGACAATGAAGCTTCTCTCTTCAACGCCATCACCCGCGCAAAAACCGACAAGATGAAATGAACTCTGCCATACAGAGAAAAACCGAAAAAGGCGGAAAACAAAATGAAAAAAATCTCGCATCCTCTGCGTCGTTTTTATCAAAAGCGCGTGATCCCGCACATCCGAAAGGAGCTTGGGATCGACAGTATGTATGACAACATTATGACGGTTCTCGACAGCGCCGTTGATATCACAAAGTGCAAACCTGCCACCGGAAAATTGAGAGAGATCCAGCTTGCGGATACAGAATTATTAAAACTCTTTGATCTGATCTGCAAAAAAAACAATCTGACATATTGGCTTGATTGGGGAACGTTACTCGGCGCAGTTCGGCACCAAGGGTTTATTCCGTGGGACGATGATCTCGACGTCTGTATGCCGTGGGACGACTATCTTCGCGCGATCCCCATTCTCAGCGGGTTCTTTTCCGGGATCGACGGGTTTTCCGTTGAATCGAAAGAAAAAGCCGAACAAAGATGGATGTGGGTCAATCATTGGAAAGCTGGTGTACTGATCGATATATTTCCGGTCATGCCACTTCGGTTATCCGAAAGCGCGACCGAAGAAACGGTGATCGAAGCGATTCGTTCCTGCCGGAGCAACAACACAGCAGGTTCACAAGAGGACCGAGCCACACGCACAAACGGTTACCGAACGGTTTATTACTACATCAATTTTCCGACCCTGTTTTATCATTTTTCGGAAGATACGATTTTTCCGCTCAAAACACTTCCGTTTGAGCAGTATGAACTGAACGTACCGAACAATTGCGACCGATATCTCACGATACAGTACAAGAATTATATGGCTTTTCCCAGAGGAAATATGCTGCACCACAGCGCGCTGACAGACAATACTTCGTTCACCAACGACGCGCTGCACGGGGCGCTTGAAACCATTCGGGCGCTGCAGAAAAAAGAGAAGGAAACATCCTGACAGAAAGAAGCTGATTTTATGCACACGGTTGAACGGGCAATCATTCTTGCTGCAGGCACAGGTACAAGGATGCTGCCCGTTACGCGTTTTATCCCGAAACCACTGGTTCCCGTGAACGGTACGCCGATGATCGAGACGGTGATTCGTGCCCTTTATGAAAACGATATCACCGAGATCCATATCGTCGTGGGGTATCTGAAAGAACAGTTTGAAGTACTTGTTGAACGGTATCCCGGGGTGCGGCTGATTGAAAACCCGCTTTATCGGGAGTGGAACAATATTTCCTCCCTTTACGCGGCAAGAGAAATTTTGAGCAACTGCATCATTCTCGACGGTGATCAGATCATCCGGAATCCGCAGATACTGGATAAGCGGTTTGAACGTTCCGGGTATAACGCGGTCTGGACACAAACGGAAACAACGGAATGGCTCCTGGAGCTTGAAAACGGCGTTGTTTGCGGCTGCTCGAGAACCGGCGGCAGCCGTGGTTGGCAATTATATTCCATCAGTCGCTGGTCGGAATCGGACTGCAAAAAGCTGCGGAAACACCTTGAAACAGAATTTGCACAAGGGAACAAAACAATTTACTGGGATGATCTTGCGCTCTTTTGTTACCCAAACGATTACGCGCTCGGAATCCGTAAAATGGAACGGAACGATGTCATCGAAATCGACAGCCTCCGGGAGCTGATTGAAGTCGATCCGTCTTATTCGCTGTATAAATAAAATTGCCGAAGGAAAAGTGAGGGAATTGCCATGATGCGGATACTGCGAGTTTTCATTGCTATTATTATTACCTTTGAAACCCTCTTTGCGGGTGGCGTTTCCGGCGGCGGGCCCAAGGTTCAGATGCCGGAAGTCCCGCAGGGAGAATACGGCCAATACGTGAATCCGTTCACCGGCACAGGCGGGATCCCCTGGATGTGCGGGATGCTCAGCCCTGCCGCGTCCGCGCCCTTCGGCTGTGTGCGGTTGGGGCCGGACACCTGTTTTGCGGGCGGCTTCTCTAAGGTCAAGACCAATACCTCCGGCTACTACTATGAGTTCTGCCATATGCTTGGTTTCAGCATGAGCCGGCTTTCGGGCACCGGCGCAAGAGATTACGGTATGTTCCGGGTCACCCCCACACTCTGCGGTTTTGAAAAACCGGCGGCGCTTTCCTTTTCGCACCGGAACGAGACCGCAGCCCCGGCCTATTACGCCGTGTATCTCCCGGGCGCCGCGGCGCTTTGCGAAATGACGGCGACCGCACACGCCGGACTGCAGCGCTACACCTTCCGCACCTCTAAAAAAGCCGGGCTGGTGCTGGACGCCGCAACCTGCCTCGGGGAAGACCCGGTGGAAAACGCCGCAGTGCAGATCGATCCCTCCGGGAATTCCTTAACCGCACAGGCGACCCTGTTCGGGACCTTTTCGGGACGCTACGGCGGGCTGCCTGTCTATTTGTATGCAGAATGGGATTCTGCGGCGCAGGCAAAGCTTGCCGACGACGGCGCATCCGTTTTGCTGGACTTCGGCAGCATAAAAAACCGGAGCGTGACCCTGAAAACCGCCGTGAGCTTTGTGAGCGCAGCCAACGCGAAAGAAAACCTACGGGCAGAAGCGGGCGAAAAGGATTTTGACGCGGTCAGAGCACAGACGGCGGCAGAATGGGAAACCCGCCTTTCGACGATCGATATCAATGCGGACAAGAATACCAAAACCGTGTTCTACACCGCTTTGTATCACACCATGCTGATGCCCACGGATTACACCGACGCCAACGGCGATTATATGGGCTTTGACAGTAAAACGCACAAGGCGGAGGGCTTTACCTATCGCACCGACATGTCGCTGTGGGACACCTGCCGCAACGCGCACGCCCTTTATACGCTCATCGCGCCGGACGTTCAGCGGGATTCGCTGACCAGCCTGCTTTGTATGGCGGAACAGGGAGGCTCCATGCCCCGCTGGCCCAGCGGCAACGGCTACTCCGGCTCCATGTTCGGAGACCCCGCCAATATCGTGTTCGCCGAAAGCTACTTAAAAGGCATGCCGTTTGACCTTGCAAAAGCGTATTCGTATATCAGGCAATCGGCCGAGGGCACGGATCCGAAAAAAATGCGGGAGGACGCGGCGCTGTATAATGAATACGGCTATCTGCCGGATGATCTTGCGCGACGGTATTCGGTTTCGCAGACACTGGAATACGCGTGGGAAGACGCCGCGGCGGCAACGCTTGCCGACGCGCTGGGCTATGAAGAAGACGCCGCTCTGTTTCAGACGCGGTCGATGAATTACAAAAACCTTTGGGACGATACGACCGCCTATTTCCGCCCGAAAAACAGCGACGGGAGCTGGGGCGACCTGCGGCCGGATCTGATCTCGTTTATCGACGATATTCTCGGCACCGAAATGGTGAAGGCGTACTGTGAGGGCAGCGCCCGCCAGTGGCGGTGGAGCGCCCTGAACGATATTGACGGCATGATCGGGCTTTTCGGTTCCAAAGAGACCTTTGTAAAGGAGCTGGAGGCTTTTATGAAGGACGCCGCCCCCACCCGCGGCGCGTTCAACCCGGGATCGGGCTATTGGATCGGCAACCAGCACGATATCCACTGCGCCTATCTGTTTAACAACGCCGGTCGGCCGGATCTTACGCAGAAATGGGTGCGCTGGACGCTGAAAAACCGATTCAGCGCCGACGTGGACGGACTGGACGGCAACGACGACGGCGGCACCTTAAGCGCCTGGTACGTGTTTTCGGCGTTGGGATTTTATCCCATTGCGGGCACCGACCGCTACTGGATCGGTTCCCCTTGCGTCACCGCCGCCGGGATCGCCGTCGCCCCCGGCAAAACGCTGAAGGTTACGGTAAATAATCAAAGCGACAGGAATATCTACGTAAAAAGCGTCACACTCAACGGCGAACCGATCACAGAACCGTTTTTAACCCACGCGCAGCTGACCGAGGGCGGCGAGCTGGTTTTCAACATGACGCACTGAAAACATCGGTGTTTTATCAGAAAAGCGGCTGCGCCGCTGCGCAGATCGCTTTCGTATTCGCACACGCCTGCCCCGAAGGGACAATCGGCGGGCATTACAAACTTTTTTGGTTAACAGGAACAGCAAACCTGCCGCTTTCTTGTGAAGACGTTTCCAGTTAAACAAAAAAACTGTCAGGAGACGAACGGATGCCGTATTCACTGAGCATTGATTTCACCCGCTTTTTCTTATCCTCATATCCCGGTGCGGTGCTGCAGGCACTTCCGATTGTTCTGCTCACGGGCGCAATTTATTGGCTCATAAAATACCGGAACGACACCGCTGCGCCTGCGGCGCAGAAGCTTTTGAAAACGCTTTTTGTCGCTTACCTTGCGGGGATCGCCTGCATGGTGTTCTTTTACAGCTCTATCCGCTATTTCTGGGGTTTTATATTCGGAGAAAACAAGGCGTCGAATATCATCACCGTGTTTTTCTGCAAGCGCACCGCCAATTTTATCCCGGATTTTTACAGGCGGCTCAACCGGGAACGGATCCTGAACGTGGTACTGTTTCTGCCCTTCGGATTTCTTTATCCTCTGGCAAACAGAGTGGATTCCTGGGCAAAAACCGTGCGAACGGGGCTGATTACCATCGTGCTCATCGAGGCGCTGCAACCGGTATTCGCCCGGGCGTTTGACGTGAACGACCTGATTCTGAACGCTTTTGGCGTTCTGTTCTCGGCAACGGTGTTTTTCCTGCTCCGGCGGATCGTCGGACGAATAAGAGAAAAACGGCAGGCCGCAGCGCAGAACCAAGATCCCGAATCAACGCCATCGGAATAAAACGGAGAACGGACAGACCTTTGTCTTCCGTTCTTTTTTGCATTATGAAGAATAATACTTGTATTCTCCGCTGTTTTCATGTATCATAAGATTCAGGGAAAACAGGAGGGAGCGAAAGCTTCCGGCAACGTTTTCTCCGAAAGAAAACAGAGAAAGGAAAAGACGTATGAGAAACAAAGTCAATCACGTTCTGCGCGTATTGCTTATCTTCTGCCTGCTTTTGAGCGGACTGCCCGTCTTCGCCGCGGGAACCGGGGAGACCTACACCGTCGCCGAAAAAGCAACGGATATTCCCGCGCAATACGTGCTCTGTCAGGAAGGCTACGCCTCCGTACTGATTGAAGGTTCGCCATTGACAGAACAGGAAAGAAACGCGCTGTATAACATGCTTGCCGAAGACCTGAAGCGTACAAACGAGCAGATGCCCCCAGAAGAACGCATTGCTTCGGTGGATGAATTGATCGCGCGGTATTTCGACGAGGCAGATTTTGACGAATATTGTGAAACCGTCGCCGGAAACACTTGCCTTCAGGCTGTTGTCTCTCCCGACGGAACGATCGTCATGCCCCTTGGACGGAATACCGGCAACCGCGAAACCGCAAACTGGTATTATATTTCAGACGGCGTCATCAGCCGTAATAACACAAGAGACTACGTGGAATCGAATCCTTCCGAAGGAGACGGCTATTTTGATCTCACCGGCCGACCCCTGTTCGATCAGAAGTATCCATACGGAAAACCTTTTTTCAACAACGCAGCCTTCGTGCGGACCCTTACAACAGAAACCGTAACGGATGAAGAATCCGGAGAGGAAACTGAATCGAGAATTTTTCACGCATACCTGATCGACAAATCCGGCAGGATCCTTCTCGACCTGAGCGACAACTTCGCCAAATGCAACGGCATGGGCGACAGTATGCACGGGATGTTCTTCGTGATGCTCGGCAACTGCGGCGGATATTCCGAAGACCTGATCGGTTTTTCGCACGAACTGGATCTCGGGAAAAACGTTCTGGAAGAAAAAACCTGGGATGACCCGCAGGCATATAATCTTTGCGGTTATATGGATCTGCAGGGAAACGTGGTGATCCCGCAGAAATATTATGACAGCCGTCCCTTCTCGAGAGGAATGGCGGCCGTGCAGTCCGCCGAGGTAAAAACCGTGTACGTCTATTGGGATGATGAAATCGGCGACATGGTGAGGGCCGAAACCCCGGACGGCGCTTCCGATCCGGAAAACGTCAGCGAAGAATTGGCTGCGGTTCCCGGAAAATGGGGTTTTATCGACAAAGCCGGCAACACGGTGATCCCCTTTATTTATGATAAGGCGGGCTCCTTTACGGATGATTACGCGGTTGTGACAAAAGACGGGAAAAGCGGAGTGATCGACCGCAGCGGCAATATGGCGGTTCCCTTTACCGACGGCGTCATCTACGACAATGTGGATCAGGGGCTGTATGTGATCGTGGACGGCAAAGGCGCAGAGGTAAAATCAATTTCCGGGAAAACGGTCTGGTCCCTTGGCGCGGATCAGTTCGAGGATATTTCCGGCATTTCGGACGGCGTGCTTTATTACGTGAAAAACGGCAAACTGAACGTTGTGACCGTTGACAAAAACCGTGACGCCGGCGACGTGGACGGCGATAATGCGGTCGCGGCCGCCGACGCCCGTCTGGCGCTGCGCGCCGCCGTGGGGCTGGAACGCTATCGTCCCGGTTCCGCCGTATTTAACGCCGCCGACGCGAATCACGACGGCGTTCTCAGCGCCGAAGACGCAAGACTGATCCTGCGCGCATCCGTGGGATTGGAAACGCTGTCTGCGTAAGCGACGATCGGGACAGACAGACTGAAGATATCGATAAAGGGGGATCGGGCCGGCGCCCGATCCCCTTCTTTTATCATACAAAAAGCACTTGCGTACGCTGCCGCTCAGCGACTGAACAGATTCCGGAAGAAATTCAGAATACTGTGGAAGAAGCGGATCAGCTTGCCGAAGAAGCTGCTGTTATGGTTCTCTCCGCAGTAGGGGCATGCGCCCTCTCCTTCGTCGTCGCCCACCAACTTTTCACCGCAGCGGCTGCAGCGGCCGTTCACGTTGGGCGCGGTATGCCCGAGGGGATCCATCACAAGCTGTTCCATGGTCACTTCCCTCGTTCCGGCGGCGTCAGCGTACAGCCCGCCGCAGATGTTGCAGGACCAGTAAACGGCGCGCCCGGGCTCGGTACAGGTTGGGGACTTTTCGGCAACCTGTGACAACCTGTGATTATGACCGCTCACATTCACATTCACCCGCATTTGCGGCGCAGAATCGGAAAGGAAGGTCACGGTGACGCCCGAAAGGCTGCGGGAAGCGCGCTTGTTCACGTTCGCCCCTTCACCGTAGAGAGGCAGATCCAGCTTTTCGCCGAGATTGGCGCAATTCTGCTGCCAGACCGCGGCGTCAAAAAAGACGCGACCCGTGTAAACCGGATTGTTTTTTCCGATAAAGGAATAGCTGCCGGACCGTCCCTCGGGGAACAGCGGCATGACGGTGGGCCGGTGATCCGGGTTGTTCACAATGTTCAGATCGTTATAAAGATCATAGGCGTTGTCGTCGATATGCCAGAGGATCAGGCCGTTTGCCAGCGGCGCATCCGCATATTCCTCAATGGCCAGACCCGCATCCCATTTGGTATTCTGCCGGTTCTCCAGCAGATAGTATTCTCCCACGTGCTGAGTGGGCACGATCAGCGCAGAGAACGCGTCGTTTGCCGTATAGCTCTGGCTGCTGATCGTATAGTCCGCAATACCGCCCGCGGTTTGGGGTGTATACCAGCCCAGAATACTGCGGCACCACGCATCCATGGAATAAGGGATAAAGCCGCCGTCGGGATCGGTCCCCCAGCCGCCGCTGCACATCACACTCAAGGCGCCCACGTCGTAACCGCTCCATTCGGCGCTCAAGTTATAATCGGTATCATAAAGATCCGGCAGTCCCAGATAGTGGCCCAGCTCATGCGCCAGCACGCTGATCGGCTCCTGATCGCCCTCGTCCAGTTTTTCGGCGATCGCGATGTAATCGTCCAGCGTCACACCGTCCGCCATCGGCAGCGAGATCGACGTTCCCATCTCGTCGTTGGCGAGCGTAATGCTCCAGGCGTGCGCCCAAAGATATTCGGCCAATTCGTGAGGGGGATTATCATCGGTGTAGGAACCCTCGTAGCCCGCCGCAACAAAGGCGATGGCAAGTTCATTTTTGGAGATGGCGCCGTCGCCGTTTGCGTCGTAGGCGGAATAATCAATATACTCGTTCGACGCCCGGATCGCAGCCTTGAACATTTCCAGCATTTCCGTCTGAACGGCGTTATACTGCAAAGGCCGCGGCGTGGAGGACCAGTCTTTGTGCGGGAGCTGCAAAGAGACATGGATCACGCCGTCGTTTGCGGCGTCGCGGGTGTTGGTGTTGCCGCCGACGTTATAGGCGGCGCTTTCCTGCACCGGCGTGAAGGTGAATTTCCCGAAGGACATATCGGAATAATAAGCCTGCAGGGATTTTTCTCCCTTAAAGATTTCGTTCGCCCAATCGAATCCGTTGTCGTAGGGCATGTTGGTATAGCCGATGACGATCACCGCCAGCGGGATATCTTTGGTGGCGGGGCTCAGCGCCGGCGCGCCCTTGCCCCCCGGCGTTCCCATCGTTCCCGGGATATCCTCCAGCGTTATCAGCTCCCCGCTGTGGGAGCGGCACCGGGCGTCGGCGCCCGTTTTCCCGCTGCCCGGCGCAGCGGGCATGGCGTAAACGTTCAACGCGAAGATCAGCGCAAGCGCTGCCAGCGCCATCGTCAGAATCAGTATTTTTGCCTTTCGTTTCATACTGGCCTCCCTGATTTTTTGTTTTTTCGGGGCGCGATCCGTCCCCGTCCGTATAATATCATTATACAATAGCGGAACGGAAAATGCAAGCCCGCAGCGCGGTGATATTTCATCCCGCATTCCGTATGGAAAAATCCGGTCTTATTCCTCCGCGTCGATCTCCACGTCCGCTTTTTCCTGGGTTTCGCCCGCGTTGAAGGCGGCTTTTGCGCTGCGCTTGAGTTCTTCCAGCCTGATCCCCACCGGGGTTTCGTTCAGATTCCAGACCGAGCCGTCTTTTTTCTCGATCTCGATCTCGCAGTCCAGTCCGAAGGAGACCAGAGCCGTTGTGAGCACCAGAAACGGCGCAGCGTGCAAGCCGACCACCGCGCCCACGATCCCGGTATTCAGCGAAAGGTTCAGCAGGGTCTCGCCCCTGCGCTTGAGGATCACCCGGGAGGCGCTGCCGTCTTTGACCAGCTCCTTTATTTTATCCACGATGATCTCCGCCTGCATTTTCAGTTTTTGTTCGTCCATTTGATTTTCCTCGCTTTCTGTTGATCGATCTGATTTATTTTACGGTCTTTGTTTCGCCGGAACGCACGCAGAAGGGACGGTCGTCGATCTGCAGATATACGTCCCGAAGCGTGGGATTGTGCACCATGTTTCCGTCCGCAGACCAGATAAGAGCGGTATAGGCGTTCACATAGGAGCAGATCTCCATGTTTGTGGCGTACCAGATATCGTCGTTGCCCGAAAGCCGGGCGCAGATCTCTTCCATCCGGTCCCAGTTATCGTACCTGCTGAATTCAAAGCTGTGTCCCCAGATATAAAACAGGCGCGGCATACCGTTGTCGCCCCGCCGTGTCTCCGGCGTCAAGGCCAGAAAACGGTCGATGTAATCAAAAATCGCCGGGTTGTCGTGGTGGGCGCTGGGCATCCAGGCGTACCAGTCCTCCGGCAGGAAAAAGCGATCGTTGTCTCCTCCCAGCGTGCGGGAATATGCGATATCCAGCTCCGTTAAATACTGCCTGATCTTTTCGTAGCTGACGCCGGGGCTCATGTGCCGGATCCCGGCGTTCGGATAAGCCATGCCCCGCACGATGATCCCGAACGCCCGCTCCAGCCCCAGCCTGCAGTCGAGCACGTCCCGGATCCCTTCCACCGGACGCAGCTTTCCGGGCGCCCGGTGATGCGCGCCGTGCACCGCGATCTCGTGTCCCTTCCCGAGCAGATGGGTTCTGATCTCTTCCGCCGTGAGCCTACCCTCTTTCCCGATGTTCGCGCTGTTCAGATTAAAGGTGGCTTTCACGCCATAGCGGTTGAAGATCTCCGCCAGTTGCAGGTCTTCCCTCGGGGCGTCGTCGTAGCTGAAGGTCAGCGCCCGGCTTCGTCCGCCCGGAAAACGTAAAAAACAATGATCCATGCGATCCCTTCTTTCTTTCGGCTCATAACCATCTTACCACATTCCCCGGCGTTTGTCCATATTTATCTTGTTCATCAGGAAACTTCCCGGCAGAACAGATGATTCCAGATAAACAAAAAAGCAAAGATAAATAACCGTCGCCCGGCGATCCGCAAAAGGAAAGCCGGGCGATTCCATATTGATTGACGCCGTCTGTATTTTGGGAAAGGGCTTTACCGCTTCCATGTTTCGGGGTCCTCGAGACCGACGCTTGCGCGAAGGATCAGGCGGGCGTCGCCTGCGGTGATCTCGTTGTCAAAATCCACGTCGCAGGCAAGGAAAGCGGCGGATCCTTCCGGGTAATCCTCCAGATCCACGGAGCGGCGCAGCGCCAACCTTGCGTCGGCTGCCTCGATTGCGCCGTTGCCGTCCACGTCGCCGGGCAGATACGCCGGCGCTCTTTCAAGCAGCACATAGTATTCCTTGACCGGAACGCCGCCTGCCTTCTGTTCAGCCAGGAATGCGTCGAATTCCGCTTCCGTCATTTCGGGGGCGTCCGGGATCTCCATGTCGGCAAGACCGACCAGCTTATGATCCTTGACGGTGACAAGCATGGGCCAGTATTCGCTGCCGTTGAAGATTTCCACCGGATAGGCGCCGTCTTCGATCCCGGCAAGAAATTCATCCGTGAATTCGATGATAAAGCTGTTCGCCTTGATCTTTTTATACTGGTATTTGCTCTTGCCGCCTTCGATCACTTCGTTGAGCGCGTCCAGCACCGTGCCGTTGAACTGCACGCCCCCGTCGTCCGCCATGTTGCCGTTGACGTGGATGCCGTTCTGCATGTCGGTGATCTCGGCGTTTTTGCCTGAGACGATCTCATATTTCGCGCCGTTGGTGGCGGCGCCGGCGCTCGCGGTGGCAACGGTCCAGTATTCCGCGCCGAGGCGTTCCCCGCAGCGGGTGCAGGAATAGATCGTGAGGTACGTCGTGATATCCATGGGGACGCCGGAAAGCGCGACCTTCTTCCTGACGCGGCCGTGCTGCGCCGTTTCCGCGTGCACCTTATGGCCCAGCGCTTCCAGCTTGCCGTAATCGCCCTCCTGCTTCCTTTCCGCCTTGCAGACCTCGCAGATCTCGCCGTCGTAGGTGCCGTCCTTGAGGCAGGTGGGGGCGAGCCCGATCTTTTTCACC
>CACZOP010000122.1 GCA_902782845.1 Oscillospiraceae bacterium
CCGCATACGAACGCCCGGGGCGCTACGGCGGAACGCTTGAAAACCGCACGCGGCTTCTGCGGGAAAGCATAACAGGAGCAAAACAAAACTGCGCAAACGATTTTATCGTGACGTCCCGCCTGAACGTTTACGACGGATTTCCTTATCCCTACGGCTTCGGCGTAATACAAGACGGCGGACTCGGATTCGATCCGGAAGAGCCGATTTTGCTGCTGGAAATGCTGGCGACGCAGGGTGTGGAGCTGCTGAATATCACCATGGGAAACCCCTATGTGAATCCCCACGTGAACCGGCCTTTTGCCGCCGGGCCTTATGAAGCGCCGGAGGATCCGCTGGCAGGCGTTGCAAGGATGCTCAACGGCACCGCAGCGCTCAAAAAAGCGGTTCCGGAGATAAAACTCATCTGTTCCGCGCTCTCTTTCCTCGGCAACGCCGCCCCCTTCGTTGCCGCCGGTTTTATTGAGAACGGCGGGTTTGATTTCGCAGGCTTCGGCAGAACGATTTTCGCTTATCCGGATTTTGCGAGGGATATTCTTCACAGTGGCGGGATGGAACAAAAAAAATGCTGCGTCTGCTGCGGCAAATGCAGCGAGATCATGCGGGCGGGAGGCACGCCGGGCTGCGTGGTCAAAGACGCCGGCATATACGCGCCGATTTACAGAACCTTTTGCGGAGGGAAAACGAAATGAAAAAAACGGCCTTGGTAACGGGCGCGGCGGGCGGCATCGGCTTTGCCGTTGTACGCGCGCTTCTGGAGCACGGATTTGCCGTTGCGGGCATGGGCAGGCACGACAATCTGCCCGAAGCGCCCGCCGGAGATTTTTTATATGTGCTTGGCGACGTGAGCAGCGCGCAGGACAGGCAAAGATTTGTTGACGCGGCAAAAGCTCGATTCGGCAGGATCGACGCGCTTGTAAACGTGGCGGGGATCGCGCCGAGAGTACGGCGGGATCTTTTGGAAATGACGGAAGAAAGCTACGATGAAGTGATGGACGTCAACCTGAAAGGGCTGCTCTTCTTAACGATCCTTGCGGCAAACGAAATGATCAGAAACGAAGGCGCGCAAAAGGGCTGCATCGTGAACGTCTCTTCCATGTCCGCCTATACGAGCTCCGTGAACCGGGGCGAATACTGCATCTCAAAAGCCGGCGTTTCAATGGTCACGCAGCTCTTTGCCGACCGGCTGGCGGCATACGGCATCCCGGTGAACGAGATCCGCCCCGGCATTATTGCAACGAACATGACGAAAACCGTGAAGGAAAAATACGACGCCCTGATCGACGGCGGCCTCCTGCCGGAAAAACGATGGGGACGGCCGGAGGATGTGGCGGCGGCGGTGCTGGCGCTTTGCAGCGGATCGCTGCCTTACGTTACGGGACAATCCATCGACGTGGACGGCGGGTTCCACATCAGGAGATTATGATGAAAAACGATTCGATATACGACGCGCTGATCGTAGGCTCCGGCGCCGCGGGCTATGCTGCGGCTGTCCGGTCTGCGAACAGGAACAAAAAGGTCGCCATTGTCACCGAGGGCGTGAACATGGGGACCTCCCGCAACACGGGCAGCGACAAGCAGACCTATTATAAGCTGAGCCTCGGCAACGAAAGCGACAGCATACGGCAGATGGCGAACGACCTGTTTGCCTGCGGCTGCGTGGACGGCGACACGGCGCTGGCGGAGGCAGCTTGCTCCGCGCGGTGTTTTCTGTATCTCGCGGAACTGGGCGTTCCCTTCCCGCATACGGCATACGGCGAATACGTCGGCTACAAAACCGACCATGATCCCTGCGCCCGGGCGTCCTCCGCCGGACCGCTGACCTCGAAATTCATGACCGAGGCTCTGGAACGGGAGGCGGATCGGCGCGGCGTGGATATTCTTGACGGCTATTACGTTACCGAGCTGCTGAAGGACGACAGCGGCGTTTGCGGCGTGGCGGCCGTCGAAACCGCAACCGGAAGATTTACGGCGTTTCGCGGCAAAAACGTGATCCTTGCCACAGGCGGCCCGGCGGGGATCTACAGCCGCAGCGTTTATCCTGCCTGCCACACGGGATCCGCTTCTCTTGCCCTGAATGCGGGCGTTCCCTTTCAGAATCTTACCGAATGGCAGTATGGCCTTGCTTCCCTTTCGCCCCGGTGGAACGTTTCGGGGAGCTATATGCAGGTGCTGCCGCGCTTTATCAGCGTGGATGAAAACGGATCGGAACGGGAATTTCTACAAGATTATTTCGAAACGCCCGAAGACGCGCTCGCCATGGTTTTCTTAAAAGGATACCAGTGGCCGTTCGATTCAAAAAAAACCGAAGCCGGTTCCTCACGGATCGACCTTGCCGTTTATCACGAGACGGTGATCCGCGGCCGGCGCGTTTATCTGGACTTTACGCGGAACCCCTTCGGGATCAGGCAGTTCGATCAGCTGCCGTTATCGGAGGAAGCCCGCAGCTATCTCTCCGGCGCAAACGCGTCGGCGAACACGCCGATCGACCGCCTGCTTCTGATGAACGAACCGGCAGTCGCGCTCTATGCATCCAAAGGTGCGGATCTGCGAACCGGGTGGCTGGAGATCGCCCTTTGCGCGCAGCACTGCAACGGCGGGATCTCGGTGGACGAAAACTGGCAGACTTCCCTCCCCGGCCTTTATGCCGTCGGCGAGTGCGCCGGTACGCACGGGATCACCCGCCCCGGCGGCGCCGCGCTGAACGCAGGCCAGACGGGCGCTTTACGCGTGGCGGAGCATATCTGCGAAACAGGCGACCGGGGGTTTCATCCCACGGTTTTTGAAAACCTGGCAAAAGAAGCCGAGAACAGACACACGGCGCTGCTGAGTGAGATCCTCGGGACAGAAAACAATGCGACGGCTATGCTGCAAAACGCAAGAGCGCGTTTTGACGCCGTTTGCGGCGCCGTCAGGGATGTTTCGGCGTTTGACGCATCCATACAGGCGATCTCGCAAACGCTTAATAACCTGCCGAAGAACGGCCGGATCGACAGCCCCGCGGCGCTTGCGGACTATTATCGACTGCGTGACGCACTAACCGCGCAGCTTGCCATGCTTTCCGCCTGCAGGCATTTATATCAGACGACGAATGGCGCCCGGGGCGGCGCTGTCTGCAAGATAAACGGCAAGCCTGCGCCGGTGCTGCCGGATGAAAAAAGCTTTAGAAACAGCATTCAGCAGGTAAAATATATGAACGGCGGATTTGTTTTTGATTTTCGCCCGGTACGCCCGATCCCTGAACCGGCGGCGTCGTTTGAGGTGATGTGGAAACAGTATCGGGAACGAAACGGGCAGACGAAGCAGCGCAACACTTAACAGGTCAGATTATTGAAACGGGGCTGTTGCGCTGATCCCCCAATAAAATCAAGGATCTCTGAATTATTTGTTCAGGGATCCTTTTTCGGCATATGGACAGGCAAATCGGAATTTGAACGCCGGTAGGCATAAAATCGTAGGGGGCGTCGCCCTCGGCGCCCCGAAAGCGTTAAAACACTCTCTGTCGACTGAAAAGGATGGAAAAAGCTTTGCTTATCAAGGAAAATCGTCAAC
>CACZOP010000123.1 GCA_902782845.1 Oscillospiraceae bacterium
AGCCGGAGCGGCTGCGAAGGAAGACGATAAGGGTTCGAATACAGGGGGGTGAATCCGATTCCCGATCTGGAAAAACTACGAAAAAAGGCAATGGCGTTGCCCGAGGAGCCCGGCGTGTATCTGATGAAAAACGCGGCGGGTAAGATCATCTATATCGGCAAGGCAAAGGTGCTGAAAAACCGTGTGAGCCAGTATTTCGGCGCGCAGACCAACCACACCGCCAAGGTGCGGAGAATGGTGCAGAGCGTCCGCGATTTCGACTACGTGATCGTCGGCAGCGAGTTTGAGGCGCTGGTGCTGGAATGCAGCCTGATCAAGCAGAACAAGCCGAAATACAATATTCTGCTCAAGGATGATAAGGGGTATCATTATATCAAGGTAACAGAAAACAAGGGCGTGAAGATGCTGTGGGACGTGAAGCAGAAGGCGGAGGACGGCGCGACCTATTACGGGCCTTATACCAGCTCCGACGCTGTGGGGACCGCCGTAAAGCAGGCGCTGGACGTGTTCCGGCTGCCCCATTGCAGCAAGCGCTTCCCCGAGGAGATCGACCGGTCGTCCCGCCCCTGCCTCAATTATTATATTAAGCTCTGCGACGGCTTATGCAAAAAAGGGATCTCTGTCGCTCAACACAATGAGAATGTAGAAGCTGCGGTGAAATTCGTTCTGGGCGGCAGGCAGGATTACGTAAGAGAACTGAAATCGCAGATGGACGCGGCCGCCGAGGCGCTGGAATTCGAAAAAGCGGCCATGCTGCGGGACCGTATCCACGCCATCGAAAAGGTATCGCAGCGGCAGTCGGTGGTGTCGGCGGGCGAGCAGGATCAGGATGTGTTCGGCGTCGTATCGCTATCGGATAAAACGGCGGTTTGCGTGATGAACTTCCGCGACGGCACCCTGACCGCCACCGAGACCACGGTGATCGACCGCATTGAGGATCCGGCGGAGGAATACGCGGAGCTGCTGGAAAACTACTATGCCGGGCGGCAGGAATTCCCCCGGCGCATTTGTATCGATACCGAGCTGCCGCAGCGGGCGTTTTTGGAACAGTCCTTTTCCACGTTGGCGGGGCGCAGGGTGGTTTTGTTCGTGCCGAAGGCCGGCGAGCCGAAAACGCTGATGGAAATGGCAAAAAAGAACGCAAGCGAAAAGCTTTCGCGTCTGCTTGCCTACAACGACCGGCAGAACGCGGCGCTTTATGAACTGAAGGAAGCGCTGGGTCTTCCCGCATTCCCCGCCTATATCGAGGCCTACGATAACTCCAACACCGCCGGGCAGGAAAACGTCTGCGGGATGGTGGTGTTCCGGGACGGCCGCCCGCTGAAACGCTGTTACCGCCGCTTTGCCATCAAAAGCTTTGAGGGGCAGGACGACTATCGCTCCATGGCGGAAGCGCTGGAACGCCGGATCCTGGAATATAAGGAGCTCAAAGAAGAAACAGAAGAGGGCTTCGGCAGAAAGCCGGACCTTATTCTGCTGGACGGCGGCGCGGGTCAGGTAAACGCGGTGGCGCCCGTTTTCCGTAAGTATCAGTTCGACGTGCCGGTGTTCGGCATGGTAAAGGACGGAAAGCACCGCACGCGGGCGATCCAGTACGGCGGCGGCGAGATCGCCATCAACGACAACCGCAGCCTGTTCTCACTTGTGTCGCAGATCCAGGAAGAGGTCCATCGTTATGCCGTGAGCTACCACCACCTTCGGAAAAAGAAAAACACGCTGGAATCCACGCTCACCGGGATCGGGGGGATCGGCCCCAAACGGGCGAAGCTGCTGCTCTCCCGTTTTAAGACTCTGGACGCCGTGCGCAAGGCGGAGCTCGATGAGCTTCTGAGTGTGCCGGGGCTGTCGCGCGACGCGGCGGAGCATGTGTATGCTTACTTCCATCCGGCGCAGTCGCAGGACGATTGACAAAAAACGTCGGATTCCTCGCTTTTTTATAAAAAAACAGTTGACAAACCACGGTGTTTAGTGGGATAATAAGATAGTATCCTTTTATAGTTGCGCGGCGGTCCGTTTTCCCCTCGCGGCTGGGAGGCAGAAAGAGAAAGGATCGGCGCGTATGCGGCGGATTTTTTGCCGCGGAAGGCGCGTTGGACGGTGAAGCTTATGCGGATCATAACCGGCAGCGCGCGCGGCAGACGGCTGCTTTCTCCCGAAGGGTTCGACGTGCGGCCGACCACCGACAAGGTGAAGGAATCGCTGTTTAACATTCTCCAGTTTGAGCTGGAGGGCAGGGAGGTCCTCGATCTCTTTGCCGGCAGCGGGCAGCTGGGGCTGGAAGCGCTCAGCCGCGGCGCGAAAAGCGCGGTGTTTGTCGACAGTTCTCCCCGTTCTCTGGATATTGTGAAAAAGAACATCCGTTTAACGGGTATGGAAGTGCAGGCAAGCGCCGTGGCGGGAGACGCGTTTTCGTTCCTTGCCGCCACCGATCGGAAGTTCGATCTGGTGTTTCTTGATCCGCCCTACGACCACAAGCTGATCGACAAGGCGGCGGCGCTTTTGCCGCGGGTGCTGAAAAGCACCTCGGTGGTGGTGGCCGAATCCCGGTTTTCGGAGGAGGTGCCCGAGAGCATCGGCGAGCTGGCGGCGGAGCGAACGTATAAGTATTCCGCCATCAAGCTGACTGTTTACAGAAAACCGGCGGAATGAACAGCGGGAGGTGAAGGCAACGGGAACCGTAGCGATATGTCCCGGCAGTTTTGATCCCATCACTGTCGGCCATCTGGATATCATTTCCAGAACATCAAAAATGTTTTCAAAGGTGATCGTCGTTGTGATGATCAATTCCCGGAAGCACGACGGTCTGTTTGCTCCGCAGGAGCGTATGGATCTGATCCGGCGCTGTACCACGCGGCTCCCGAACGTGGAGGTGGACTTTTACGACGGCTTGCTTGCCGATTACGCCAAAACAAAGGGCGCGGCGGCGATCGTGAAGGGATTGCGGGTGCTCTCCGACTATGAAGATGAATTCAAGCAGGCGCTGAC
This sequence comes from Oscillospiraceae bacterium, assembly GCA_902782845.1. Classification (GTDB taxonomy): domain Bacteria; phylum Bacillota; class Clostridia; order Oscillospirales; family Acutalibacteraceae; genus RUG806. The sequence continues at coordinate 2,986 of CACZOP010000123.1, forward strand.
GAACAAAAAGCTCGCGCCGGAGGTGGAAACCATTTTTCTCGTTACCAACACGGAGTATATGTTTTTAAGCTCCAGCGTGGTCAAGGAAGTGGGGAGCCTCGGTGGAGAGATCGGCGACTTCGTTCCGCCTGAAATCAAAGAAGATATAATAAAAAGAATCAGAGAAAGGTGATAGCTATGAACGTTGAAGATTTGCTCAATCAGATTGAAGATTTGCTCGAAGAAGGAAAAACGTCGTTGATCGGCGGCGGCAAGGTGAAGGTGGACGCGGACGCCATCCGTTCCATCGTATCCGATATCCGTGTGAATATGCCGGACGAAGTGATCCAGGCCCGTAAAATCGCCGCGGAGCGCAAGGTGATCCTGTCGCAGGCTTCCGACGCCGCGGAGCTGAAGATCAAGCAGGCCGAGATCCAGGCGCGCAAGATGGTGGAGGAGCACGAGATCACCAAAAACGCCGAGATCAACGCCAAGGAGATCATCAACGACGCGAAGCGCCAGGCCGCGGAGCTGATCGAAAAAGCCAAAGAGAACTCCAACGAGATCGTTGAAAACGCACAGCGTTGGTCCGCCGATCTGCGCGCGGGCGCCAGCAATTTTGTGGAGACCATTATGGCTGAGAGCGACGAGATCCTTGCCAAGAGCATTGAGGATTTCTCCAAGAGCCTCAACAAGGTGCGCATCGCTTCGCAGCAGCTCAAATCCGCTACCGCCAAGATGAACAACGAGTAAACGCAGGAGCGGACCTTTTTTGCATAATTTCCCTCGCCTCGCAATAGGAATGTTGCGAGGTGTTTGTTTATGAAGCGGTCATTCTTCTTTGTGTGCAAAGAGCGGAGCCTTGCGCTCTGCTTCGTTCTGCTGCTCACCGGCTGCGCGACGCTGTTTTTCGGCGCACAGAAACTCTTTGTTAAAGAGGCGCGCCCCGTGAAGGCCGATGCGGAGGATGCGGCGGAATCCCGCGTTGCCGCGCGGCATCTGCAATTTCTGGCGGACTGCGGCTGGATGGCCGAAGGGCCGGTTGCGGTGGAATTCCTGTACGTTCCCGCCGCTTTCGGCGCGGTGTATGAGAACTACAACCGTCTGCAGCAGGCCGGAGGGTTTGACCTGCGCCCCCATGCGGGGAAAACGATCAAAAAATACGTGTATACGGTGACGAACGACCCGGCGGCGGCAAAGGGCGAAACAGTGTTTGCAAACGTGCTGGAGGCCGAAGGACGGATCGTCGGCGGCGATATCAGCTCCACTGCGATCGACGGTTTTATGCACGGATTTCACGGAGAAACGGATGGATACGATCAGACTGGATAAATATCTGGCGTCTCAGCTGCAGATTTCACGCACGGACGCGAAAAAAATGCTCCGCAGGGGAGAAGTGACCGTGCGGGGCAAAGAAAAGATAACGCCTGAAACGCAGATCGACCCGGAACAGGACGCTGTATTTGCCGCCGGAAAAGCAATCGGCTACCGGGCGCATTATTATATTGTGCTCCATAAGCCCGCGGGGGTGGTCTCCGCAACGAAAGACGCGGAAAAAACCGTGCTGGATCTGTTGCCCCCTTCGCTGCGGCGGACGGGGCTTTTCCCGGCGGGACGGCTGGACAAGGATACCACCGGCCTGATGCTCATTACCGACGACGGTGATTTTGCCCACCGGATGCTTTCGCCCGCCCGTCACGTGGAGAAGGCCTATGAGGTCACGCTGGAGCGTAACGTGACCGAGGCGGAGCAAAAATGTATTCTGGAAGGGATGCGGCTGGGAGAGGATCAGTTGAAGCCCGCCGGCCTGCGTTTTTTACGGGAGGAAAACGGTCTGCCCGTGTATGAAATCGTGCTCACCGAGGGCCGATATCACCAGATCAAACGGATGTTCGGCGCGCAGAAAAACCCGGTGTGCGCTTTAAAACGTATCCGTCTGGGCGGTCTGGCGCTGGATGAAAGCCTTGCTCCGGGAGAGAGCCGGATGCTGACGGAAGCGGAGGTCGGGCTGATTCTGGAAAAACGGGACTGCCAAAAAAAGTGAGAGACCGGCGATAAAGCCGGACTCTCGCAAGAAGGAATGACCCGTTTCGGCCGCAGTGAAAGTCGCCGAAACGGTTTTTTTTGTTTAACAGGAAATTTCTCTGCCGCCCCGTAATCTGCCGGCGAATAAAAAAAGAGTGAAACCGAACCGCGGCTGTTCCGCGGGCGATCGGTCGCACTCTTCTCGCCAAAGCTTATGAAGACCCTGAAAATACGGCAGGTTTCTGACTTATGCCAAAGCTTTCCCTTTTGTATGCCGAAAGGGAAGGAAAACCAAAAGGATATGGCTCTCCGGAAAGCTCCGGTCAAATACAGGAATGGCGGTTGCTCCGGATTCGAACCGGATCTCCTTTTTCATCTGCTCAGCAAACAACCTTTCAAACCGTTTTTTCCATGTGACTTATTCAGTTTTCTTTGTTCATGGAGGCATATCCCGAATGGAAATACAAACGTTTTTTTGAGCGTCGGGAAAACGCCCGCGTGGTTTTCAGCGGATCTTTATTTGATGATCATTCCGCGCAGGGCTTTGAACAGGGAGATGAACCGCTCCGTGATGCGGAAAAAGAACGAAAGGATCTTGCTGGTAAAGGTGGTTTTCGCCTGAATATCCGCGCCGTTCTCTACGGTCAGCGGGGAAACGGCGCCTGTGGCCTCGTCCCGCAGAAGGAACTGCGGCAGCGTCGGATCGGAGAATACGTTGAAGCCGTCCGAGAAGAAAATCCTGTTGCATATGGTTTTTCCGTAGCTGCCCAGATTGTGCTTGCCGTATTTGACAAACCATGTGTTTTCGGGGAAGAAGCAGGTGGAAGCGTCGATCTCACGGTCGGCGGAAATGTGGTTGTGGCCGCAGTCCACCGCCTGCGTGTAATTCTCCGCAAAGCAGGAACCGTAGGGCGCGCAGGTAGCGCCGTTGGATTCGGCTGCCGTGCCAATCACGCCGTCGCTTTGCTGCAGGTTGTCGGCTGTTACAGGCGCGAGCACGGAACCGTAGCCTGCCACAACGCCCACCTTGCCGGTGATCTGCTGCGCTTCGGCCATGATGTTATCCACCTGAGAGCCCACTTCATCGTGGTAGCGGGTGATCCGCTCGATCAAACCGGCGTATTTTTCTTTGAGCTCGGGGGTGGGGAAGACGAATTCCACCGCGTCGTCGAAGTTTTCGCTGCTCACCATCGCCCAGAAGCCGGGCATGGTGCCGATGGTCTCGTTTAAGAAGCGGGAGAATCTGCCGCTCTTTTCAAGGTCGTCCGCAATATCGGTCACGCTGTTGAATACGGTTTCAAGAAGACCGGATTCCGTGAGCGCGGCAAAGAGGTCGTTTAAGAACTGGTTGCCGGTGTTGACGCCCGTTTGCGCAAGAAAGCGGCCCAGCGCTTCCGCTTCGAATTTGTTTTTGTTGGCATAGGAGTCGCTGCAGGTCGCCACGCAGTTGTAGGCGCCGTTATACCAAACAACGCCGTTAATCCCTTCAAATCCGTAGGTGGCAAGGTAGGTGTTCATCATGATTGTGCCCATGGATTCGCCCGCCAGATACACGGAATCGTGGCCGGTCAGCTCTTTCACGTAATCGATGAAATCCTTGAGCTGCGCCGCGGTGACGAAAGGATCCACGCGCCAGTCGTAGTCGAAGTAGATAAAGTCGCCTTCTTTATGATTTTCGTCTGTGGGATAGGAAAAACGCGCTCCCACGCCGTTGATCGGATCGCCGTTGACGTCAAAGGCGATAGGCGCGAAAAAGGTTTCCGCCACTTCGAGGAATTTTTCAAGCTGCGTGTCGCTGAGCTTGCCGCCGATGATGGCGGGCGTCATGGGGATCGCCTGTTTGACGGCGTTCACGATGGTATCCTTCTGCGGCGGGAAAACGACCCGGTCGCCCTGATAAATGGTGTTGCCGAGCCCGTTTACCATAATGATGGGGTCTTTGCCGCAGGTACATTTGCCGGCAGCAAACACGCCGAAGGGAACGAGCGTGAAAACCAGAATTGCGCTGAGAATGACGGAAAGAAGCTTTTTCATGTTCTTTTCCCCCTTTTTTTATTACCTGTTTATATAATAAAATTTTCTCTGCGGATTGTCAAGTTTTTTTGTATGATTCGGCTGCCGGTTCTCCGTGTTTTTTTTGTGCATATTGCGGTTTGTTTGTTTGACTTTTTTAGGTCCGGATGCTATAATTATGAAGAATATTACCGATAGACGAAAACCATGAAAGTGATTTTCGGGAAGGGAAAAACAGACGATGACGGATATCGTTGCCATCGGCGAACTGCTGGTGGATTTTACCGCGGAGGATAAATCGGGCCGCCTGTTTTCGGCAAATCCCGGCGGCGCTCCGGCGAATTTCGCCGCCGCGGCGGCAGCCGCGGGCGCGGACGTTGCGCTGATCTCCAAGGTGGGTGACGACGATTTCGGGCGTATGCTCATTAAAACGCTGGAAGACGCCGGCGTGGACGCTTCCGGCGTGATACGCGATCCGGACGTGTTTACCACCCTCGCCTTTGTGTCGCTGGACGAAACGGGGGACAGGAGCTTTTCGTTTGCCCGGAAGCCGGGCGCCGATACCCGCCTTTGCGAAACGGAGGTCGCGGCGGCGCTGCCCGCGTGTTTTCGAGCGCTGCATTTCGGGTCGCTGTCGTTTACCGACGAGCCCGCCCGTTCCGCCGTGAAGGCGGCGGTTGAAAAAGCGAAGGCAACGGGCGTTTTGATCTCGTATGACCCCAATTACCGTCCGCCGCTCTGGAAGGACGAAGCCGCCGCCGTGGAAGCCATGCGCTGGGGGCTGCGGCGTGCGGACGTGGTGAAAGTCAGCGGCGAGGAGGCGGCGCTGATCGCCGGGACGGAAGATCCGGCTGCCGCGGCAGAACGATTGCGGACGGAATTCGGCTGCCGTCTGGTGTTTGTCACGCTGGGCGCAAGGGGTTGTTATTACGATAACGGCGAATACAGCGGATATGTGTCCGCGCCGGAGGGCGTTCAGACGATCGACACCACAGGCGCGGGGGATATCTTCGGCGGGACGGCGCTCGCAAAGCTGCTTTCGCTCGATACGCCGCCGGAAGCCCTGCAGGGCCGGCAGCTCCGGGCGCTGTGCGCTTACGCCTGCGCGGCCGCGGGACTATCCACCGGGGCGCGCGGCGGGATCGCCTCCGTTCCGGCGCAGACGCAGGTGAAAAATATTTTTTTGCAAACCTATGGAAACGGCGCGGATTCTGTGCTATGATAATGCTGAATAATAATAAAGGAGTGTGTTCTTGTGGCTGGTAACCTTTTTTCCACTGAATTGCTGGCAGTATACGTAATGGTCCTGATCCTCGGCGCGGTATTCCTCTGCGCCTTCCTGAAAATGCGGGTGAAAAAAGCGTCCGCAAAAGCGGCGGTGGTCAAGGCCACGGTGAGCGTCTGCTTTCTGCTCTCGTGGATGCTGCTCGCGTTTGCCAATATGTCGCTGTTCGCCATGTTCATCGGCGGCGGGCTGCTTTTCGGGCTGCTGGGCGATATCTGGCTGGATCTGAAATTCTGCTATCGTGAAGACAGTGATTTCTACACCCGCATGGGCTTTTTGAGTTTTGCCGTCGGTCATTTTTTCTATATCGCCGCCATCGTTACCGGCACCATGGGCGGATTCAGGCCGTTGAGCATCCTGCCTGCCGTCGGCGTCGCCGTTCTTGTGGGGCTTGTGGTGTTCTTCGGCGAGAAGGTCATGGGGCTCAAATACGGCAAGTATAAAATGATCTCCACTCTCTACGGCGCGCTGCTGTTCGGCATGACCGCGTTCGCGTTCTTCTCGGCGCTCTTTTCCGGCTTTGCCGTAAACCGTCACCTGATCGTAATGGCTGTGGGCGGCGTGCTGTTCGCCGTTTCCGACCTGATCCTTTCGGGCACTTATTTCGGAACCGGAAAGAACCGCCCGGTGGACGTCATCACGAACCACGTGACCTATTACGCGGCGCAGTTCGTGATCGCGGGTTCCATCCTTTGTTATATCGCCGCTTGATCAGTTTCGGAAGCAAACCGTCAGAAAGGAGCCGCACGGGTCGTCGGATCCGTGCGGAGCAGAGGTATGCGCAGACAGCAAACGCTTGATTTTTCCGGTATCAAAACCTATTCCGCATGGCAGCGGACCAATCTTGTAACCATCGATAATATGATGACGCCGGGCGTGACTCCGCATGGCGACTATTCCGCCGACGGCTTTGACGAGCTGATCGACCGGATCGCGGATGCGCGGAAAAACGGCCGTCCGGTGATCTGGAGCATGGGCGCGCACGTGGTGAAAAACCGTTTGTCACGCTATGTGATCGCGCTGATGAAGCTGGGTGTGATCACGCATATCGCGGCCAACGGCGCCACCAGTATCCACGATTTTGAACTGGCGTATCTGGGCGGCACCTCCGAGGACGTGCCCACCGCCATCGAGGACGGCTCCTTCGGCATGTGGGAGGAGACCGGCGCGTGGATGAACGAGGCAATCAGACGCGGCGCGGAAGAGAATCTTGGCTATGGCGAGGCGCTGGGCGCGTATATCGACCGGCATCCCGAAAAATTTCCCCATCGGGAGGATTGTATTCTCTGGCAGGCCTACCGGCTGGATATTCCCGCCACCTACCATATTGCGCTTGGAACGGATATTATTCATCAGCATCCCGCCTGTGACATGGCGCTGATCGGCAAGTGCTCCGGCATTGATTTCAAAAAAATGGCATACAGCGTTTCGCAGCTTGACGGCGGCGTCTTCCTGAATTTCGGCTCCGCGGTGATCGGGCCGGAGGTGTTCCTTAAAACGCTGTCCATCGCGCGGAACCTCGGGTATCCCACGTTTCATATCACCACGGCGAATTTCGATCTGATCCGTCTCGGCGACTATCGCTGCAAGATCGGTTACGAAGATCCCAACTACTATTACCGTCCCCGGAAAAACATCGTCAACCGCCCCACCTGCAAGGGCGGGATGGGCTGGCATTTCGAGGGGGACCATCAGATCACAATTCCAACGATTTACGACCGGCTGAAGGCCCGCTGCCCGAACGGAGACTGGAAGAATGCTGAGTAAAACCGCGCTGCTTGCGCTGGAAGAACAACTGAAAACGAAAACCGTGGGGATCCTCGGCGATTTCTGCGTGGATATCTATTGGCACGCGGATATGAAGCTGTCGGAGCTCTCGCGGGAAACGCCGCATTTTCCGCTGCCCGTAACGGAAGAGAGGGTTTCTCTCGGCGCGGGCGGTAATGTGGCGGCGAATCTGGCGGCGCTGCGTCCGAAGAGGATTCAGGCGCTCGCGCTTGTGGGGGATGATTGGCGCGGAACGCTGCTTAAAGATCGTATGCATGCCTGCGGAATTTCCACCGACGGGCTGATTACCGTGCCCGGCCGCGTGACCAACGCCTACTGCAAACCCATTCGCCACGGTATTTCCGACGTCGCATACGAAGATCCCCGTCTGGATTTTGAAGCGCGGACGCCCATATCGGAAAAAACGGAAGCGGCCGTATTGGACGGCTTGCGTCGTCTCTCCGTGCAGGCGGACGTACTTTGCGTGTCCGATCAGTTTATGAACGGCGTCGTAACCCCTGCGGTGCGGGACGCCGTTTGCGCTCTGGCCCGGTCGGGGCTGCCTGTGGTGGTCGACAGCCGAAGCCGTATCGGGGAGTACCGTCGTTGTGTCCTGAAGCCAAACGAGGTGGAGTGCTGGCGCGCTCTGCATGGCCGGGCGGCGAAACAGCCGGAGGATCTTGAAGAGATCCATGCCGCCGCCGACGTGCTGGCAAAGAAAAACGACGCATTGGTGTTTTGTACCCTCGGAGCGGCCGGCGCTTATCTCACACGCGGCGCAGAAGGGAAGAACGTGCCTGCCCTGCGGGTGTCGGGGCCCATTGATATCTGCGGCGCGGGGGATACCTCGCTGGCCGCGTTTTCCGCGGCGCTTGCCTGCGGCGCCGCAGCGGAGGAGGCGGCTGTGCTTGCATCCATGGCCTCCGCCGTGACGGTCGGCAAATGCGGAGAAACGGGAACCGCGTCTTTTGCGGAGCTCGCCCGGCTGACGGAAACACACGCTTGATTTGATTTTACGAACAAAAAACAGACGCATCTTCCGTTTGAGGAGGATGCGTCGTTGTTTTTGTTTGCCAGGAAACTTCTCCGCATGACAGAGGCAGGTTTGCTGTTCCTGTTAAACAAAAAAAGATTGTAACGCCTGCCGATCTGCCCTTCGGG
>CACZOP010000124.1 GCA_902782845.1 Oscillospiraceae bacterium
AAATACTGAGAATCAAGAGTGCTCGAAACCGGCAAAACAAACATCATACCGTGGATCGCAAACGTGTTTAAAATACGGACACTCAAAAAAGAACGCCTTGTCGGATCCGTTCGACAAAGCGACTTTTTTCTGATACGGATATCCGCCGCGATTCCGGCGGTTCAAAAACAGCGGAAATTATCTTCCAACGGCGATCGTTGTATAGATTCCGCGCAGCCGGCTGAGACCGATCCATCCGCAGTTGGATTGCCGGCCGTTCCAGAGATACGGGTCGGCGACGTAATAATTCCCTGCGTCGTCGTAATCCAAAATCGCATACCAATGGAATGATCCGCTCTGCAGTTTTGCATTCCCGATGGTTCCGATTTCTTTGCTGAAGGAAGACGTTCCGGTTAAAACCATCAGTTTTTTTCCTTCCGCAAGACTGTTCCGATAGGCAGTATCGCTCCTGTTGATCCGCTCCGTTTTCAAGCCGATACTGCGGAAATACGCTTCCGCGGTTTCTCTGGTGGAATAACAAACGTTATTTTGCCGAACCAGATCATAAGGCGTTACCCGGTAGCCGAAGCTCGTTGCGATGATCGCGCAGCAAACAGGACCGCAGCCGTTACTCTTTAACGTAGGTTTATCACTGACCTTTCCCGTGATAATGTTTCCGTTCCACGTGGTCAGATATTCCGGCAGCAGTTTTCCGTTCCGGTAATATCCGGTCTGATATCGTCCATTGTATTTCGTAGGCTCCGCCGCATTCTGTTCTTCGGGCGGATTTTGTTTATATAACGCCGCCGTGTTTCCGAACCTGTCGGTAAAAACGGCGCCCTGCGGGACCCACGTTCTTTGGATCTCGCCGCAATCAGCACAATGCCGCGGCGCAGAGGCAGAAGCCTCTATCCACCGGTGACCGGTTGCGGGCAGCACTGTCTGCAACACAAAGCCGCAGGCTCGGCACGTTTTAATAACAGATCCCTCTTTGGTACACGTTGCCGGAGTCACCGTTGGTTCGGTGAAATCGTGCGGAAGGGTCGGCAAAAAAACGAGGATCTCTTTCCCGCAGGACTCACAGAACCCGGAGACAAAGCCTTGCGCCGCGCAGGTGGATTCCCGTTCACGTGAAACAACATAATCATGGCGCTGCGGCGATTCAAGCCCCACGGCTGTTCGAAGCGTCAGGCGGGCATCGCCGGACGAGATCACGCCGTCTCCGTCCATTTCCGCATATAACAGGTCCCCGGCGCACGGCTTTTCCAGATCGACCGCATAACGCAAAACCAATCGCGCATCCGACGCGCTTACGGTTTCATCCGCATCCACGTCGCCCGACAACCGGCCGGAACACGCCCCGGCCGCCTGCGTCTGCACAGTTGCTTTTTCTGAGGACAAGAGCGCAAGCTGTAAGGCAGACGGCCGTTCCGCAGCGAATGCGGCAACCGCGGATTGCATGAGACCTGCGATTATCAGCAATATCGTTATTTTTTTATGCGTTGCCATCATCTCATTTTTCTTTTTTTTCTAATTGTATCTGTTGGTACAAAAAAAGTCAATATTTGTTTTGAATTTATTGACAGACTTCCCTGCGCATGATAAAATCAAGAAAACTGTCGAAAGGTACCCTATGAGAATGGCCCGCTTGAAACTGCCCACGTCGCTTTTTTTGTTTTTCACCCTGCTTCTATGTTCATTTTCCGTAATCGCACAGGCAGCAACCCAACCGGAGGTTCCCGCAGATCTGTCTGCCGCTGAAACGCCGGCCTGCGCTGAAACCGGAGAGCACGTGCTGAAGAATTACGTTTTTATCAAGGACGGCGTGCACAGCGCCGTTTGTGCACTCTGCGAACAGACCTTTGAAGGCGGGTGCGTATACGCTGACCCGCCTGCGTATACTGCAAACGGAGACAAAACACATTCCGTTTTCTGCACGCTCTGCGGCGGAGAAAAAAAGCTTGACTGTACGTTCGAGGAAGAAAAAATGCTCCCGACCGAAGAAACAGCAGGATTCACCGTTTTCAAATGTACCGTGTGCGGGTACAGCTACACGGATCTTGAAACACCGCCTGAAAAAGATCGGAAAGAAAGCAGATGCATGGGCGATCTGAACAACTCCGGCGCCGCGGACGCCGCGGACGCAAGAAGCATTCTGCGCGCCGCCGTTAACCTGGAAGCCATACAGGACGCGCTGCTTCCCTACGCGGATCTTGACTTCGACGGCGAGATACTGGCTGCCGACGCACGGATCGCGCTCAGGACCGCCGTGGGGCTGGAAAACGAAGTCCGGCACGACTTCACCGTTAACGTCCGGGCGAAACCCTCATGTGAAAAAAAAGGCGACCTCACATGCAGCTGCGGATACTGCGGGGTCACACGCCAGCTCTCGATCCCGGCAACCGGCCATTCCTACGAACTGATCGAAGAAACCGACGCCACCTGCACAACCAACGGTTCGCAGCGATACGTATGCAAGGTCTGCAAACAAAAAAAGGTCGTTACATTTTACGCACAGGGACATAAATGGAAAGAAACCACCGTAGAGCCGACGTGCGAAAAGAACGGAAACAAAGTAACCGTCTGCGAGGTCTGCGGCAAAAAAACGGAGACGCCGATTCCCGCCGTGGGACATCAATGGACCTACTCGACCGTTCATCCCACCTGTACAGAAAACGGAAGCAATATCGCCGTTTGCGGGATCTGCGGGCTAAGAACGGAAAACGTGATCCCCGCTTCCGGGCATCAATGGAAATATACCACCGTAGAACCCACCTGCACTAAGGATGGAAGCAGCATCGCCGTTTGCACTGTATGCAACGAAAAAACCACGCAGAGCATACCGGCGACCGGGCACGTGTTTTCGGAGGCAACCGCTTCAACACCGGCGAAATGCAGAATTTGCGGTTTTATACAGACTGGTTGGACGCAAACGGGAAACAAATACCGTTATTTTTACAGCAACGGAAAACCGGCAGTGAATTGTATCGTTGAAAAATGGTATATCGACAGAAGCGGTGTCCGCTGCGACGATCCCGTATTGATGACGGCGGTGGAATACGTGAACGCGCATTCAAGCCCTTCGCAGACCAACGACCAGCGTCTGAAAAGCTGCTACACGTATCTTTACAAAAACCATAAGTATAAAAATCCGCACGGCACCGCATCGCCGAAAGGACCGGATGTTTCAAATTTCGCCGCCTCCATGTTCCAGACGAAAGTCGGCAACTGTTTTGGTTTTGCTTCGGCATTTTGTTATATCGCGCACGTGCTTGGCTACGAATCCCGCGTTGAGGTGGGAAAAATCGTGGCAAGAGCCGGCGGTATGACGCCCCATGGATTTACCGGGGTAAAATACGGCGGGAGATGGTTGGTTTGCGACGCCATGATGCAATGGCAATACAACAACGTAAACCTGTATATGGTCCCCGACAGCAAATTCCCCTTCCGGCACAGCGTGAGCTATTACGTTACGCTCACGACCAACAACGGTGAAATCATCTGGAAATAAACAGAGTCAAATCAGAAAGGACCGCATAAAAATGAAAAAACGTATCCATGCTTTCCTCAGCATTTCCATGGCATTGTTCCTGCTGTTTTCCATACTCCTTCCCGCAGCCGCAATCACAGAGACGACCGGGCAGACGGAGAACAACGCAGAAGCAACCGACGAAAACACGAAGGAGAACGCACAGTCCGAAACGCCGGAAACCGTTGCGCCCGCATGCGCGGAAACCGGTGAGCACATGTTCGACACATACGTTTTTCTTGAGAACGGCAGACACGCCGCCGTGTGCACGCTTTGCGGCGAAACATTTGAATCCGACTGTGAATATCCTGAGCCGCACGTTTATAAAAACAACGAAAACGGCACCCATTCCGAGTTTTGTGCGCTGTGCGGCGGAGAACGGATCCTCGATTGCGAGTATGAGGATGCGGTGACCCTGCCAACACAGACCGAAGCCGGGGCCACAACGCACACCTGCACTGTGTGCGGATACGTTTTTACAGACAGTAATACCGAACCGGAAGCCGAACGAAAAGAAAGCGCGGTCATGGGAGACCTGAACAGATCCGGCGCGGTGGAAGCCGACGACGCGAGAGCGCTGCTCCGCGCGGCCGTTTCGCTCGAAGATATCCCGGATGCGCTCATCCCTTACGCCGACCTTGATTTTTCCGGCGACGTTTCCGCCGCTGACGCCAGACTGGCGCTGCGTACCGCCGTGGGACTTGAGAGTGTGATCCGCCACGACTACGCAACCGACGTACAGAACAACGCCGCATGCGAAAAAACAGGGAAACTCACCTGTGTCTGCGGATACTGCCAGGATTCGCGTGAAATCGAGATCCCGGCAACCGGACACGACTACAAGCTTCAAAACAGGGTTGCGCCCACCTGTACGAAAGACGGCGTTGAAAAATACGCTTGCACAGTATGCAAAAAAACAAAAGACGTTAAGCTGCGCGCCGCCGGACATCAGTATACTGAAACCAGAAAAGAACCCACCTGTACAAAAGAGGGCAGCATTATCAACGTTTGCAGCGTCTGCGGCGATAAAACAGTTGAAGCGATCCCCGCAACGGGGCATCAGTTTGTTGAAACCAGAAAGGAACCCACCTGCACCGAAAACGGCAGCGTAACCAACGTTTGCAGCGTCTGCGGTGAAACCCGCACCGAAGAACTGCCCGCGACGGGACATAAATGGGTCGCCGCCACAGCCGCAACGCCGAAGCACTGCGAGCTCTGCGGCCTGACACTCTCCGGCTGGAACGAAGAAAACGGAAAAATATACTATTATAACGCGGACGGTACGCTTCCAAAGGGCAAAACCGTGGTTTACGCCACTTTTAAAGGCGTGGAGGGATATTGGTACCTTGAGAACGGCGTGTTGGATCTCACCTCCAGATGCGGCGTTACCGTCAACGGAACAAACTGGATCGTGACTGAGGGCAAAGCCCGCAAGGCGGTTTCCGAATCCGACAAAACGCTGTTCCGCGCATTCCAGGCAGTGGAAAAAGCAACGACCCCGAATATGACGAAAGCGGAAAAGCTGAAAGCATGTTTTGACTATGTAAAAACGGCTTATAAAGAAACACGCCCCCGCACACCGCATTATCTCGGCGCGGATTGGACCATCATTTACGCAAACGACATGTTCGTGCGCGGCAAAGGCAACTGCTGCAGCTACGCCGCCGCATTTGCCTTTATGGCAAAAGCGCTCGGTTACGAAAATGTGTACGGCTGCAACTCCGGCGGCCACGGCTGGGCGGAGATCGACGGTCTCATCTATGATCCCGAGTGGAGCAAAGGCCACGGAACCGCCGCAAATCATTATTATTTCGGGATCACCTATGCCGCCAATTACGGTGTAAACTATAAAATCATAAAAAACATGAACACCGTTTATTCTCATGTGAAGATCTGACCGGTCGGTTCACAGAATAAAGACAGCGCATCCGCGGATCCCGGAACCGGGCAGACGATCATCCTGTTTATGAAAGCTGCTGCGCGGGAACAAGCGGATCGTAACGCTGAAAGACATCAAAACGAAGGAGATCAAACCGAAGATCACGAAAACGGCAGGCCGGGCGGCGATCCGACGTTTCTCTCTGTTTTTAAGCATAATAAAACCGCAGCATGTGAGTTTGAAATCACACAAGCTGCGGTTTTTTCAACGATTCGGTTTTTATTCCGCCGTCAGGCGGGTTTTCAGAGCGGCGATCTGTGTTTCATTCATCGGACCGAGAAGGAACTGCTCCGCGCAAACCGAGAGGTCTGCGGTATACAGATCAACGCCCTCGTCGGAGATCAGACTTTCAAACATCGGATCGAGCAGGCTTTTCACGATGGTTTCGTATTTTTCCGTTTCTGTCTCTTTCGTGATATTATAATAGTTGGCGTAGGTGGTCATGTAATCCTCCGCGATCTCATCGTAGCTCGCGCCGCAGAGGGCTTCCAGCAACATACACACAAAACCGGTTCTGTCTTTTCCTTCGGTGCAGTGTGTGAGATACGGTCCTTCCTGCGCAGAAAGCGCGATCAGTCCGTCTGCGATCTTCTGCTTGAATTCCGGCGAACCGTAGTTCATATTGAGCGCGATCGGTTTGACGGCGCCGTTTTCATACAGTGAAAGGAAATACGGAGAAGCAAACGCCGGATCGGCAATATACCCTTCAATCTTTTCTTCGTTATCGGAAAGATTCAGAATAAAGCGCACGCCGGCCTCCTTCATCAGCGCGTCGACATAGGAAGCCCGATTGTGCTGATTGTCGCAGGGAGAAGCGGACCTGTACAGCCGTCCTTTCGGGATATCGCCTGCCTCAACACTCCTGAAATTGGCAAAAATCGCGTCGGTTTTATAGTTGTTTCGTTCATCGGTATAATGGATGTCGCGAGCCTCCTGAATGGCGGAGAAAGCGCCTTTTTCCGCAAGCGTTATCTCAGCAGTATCGCCTTCCTGCAGTCCCGCAACCGTCCAAAGGTCGTCGCCGTTGTTGATGCAGGCTTTGATATAGGGATATCCCGGATACGCCACCAGCAATGGCTCGCCGTTTTGCGTATAATACCCGGAATAATACGGAATACCGGTGAGCGTATAACCATTGGAGAAGCTGACGGTAACGCCGTCGCCGTAGGTATAGCCCATCGCGTTGAAATCATCAATGGTTGTATTAATATAAACGCCTCCGAACTCCTCCTCGTGGATGATGGCGCCGTCGGTAAGCGGTTGGGGTCCGTCGGCTTCTTTTTTCGCGCCGCAGCCCGTGACGATCGTTAACAACATAATGAAACACAACAACAATACAATTCTTTTTGAATCCGAAAGTTTCATCAGACTTTCCTCCTTGTTTTTTCATTTTGATTCAGTTTTTTCACCGATTTACCGCAAAAACATGGTGTAATAATGCTTCGGCAATCATGAAGCCGTCTTTTATCATTCAAATGACGGAATTGCCGAAGGAATCATCAGGAAACAAAATGCCGGAACGGCATGAATAATCACCGAACCGACCGGAACATCTCCCCGCACTGTTTCAGATATTGCGTGATGGGGAGCTGCTGCGGGCAAGCAGCTTCACATTTTTTACAGGCTATGCAATCGGAAGGGCCGCTCCCCTCTCCGACTGCCTGCAGATAGGCGGCTTTCGCTTCCTCCATCCTGCCGTTTCCGAGCTGCCTGTTCATCGCGGCAAACAGATCCGGGATCGGGATCTGCTTCGGACAGCCGCCCGTGCAGTAACCGCAGGCGGTGCAAGGAACGGCGGAGGATTTTCCGAGGATCCGCTGCGCTTCGCGGATGATTGCCTGTTCCTCTTCGTTCAGCGGCTGAAAATCCCGCATGTACGAAAGATTGTCTTCCATCTGCTCCACATTTGACATGCCGGACAAAACGGTGAGGATCCCGTCCAGCGAGGCGGCGAAACGGATCGCCCAGGAAGCGTAAGAAGCGTCCGGCCGGTATTCCCGCATCAGCTTTTTCACGGCTGCCGGCGGATTTGCAAGAGATCCGCCTTTAACGGGTTCCATAATAACGATCGACTTCCCGTGTTTTCTCGCGACCTCATAATTCGCCCGGGAAGTGACCGAAGGCTTTTCCCAGTCGGCGTAATTCAGCTGCAGCTGTACGAAATCCACGTCCGGGTGCGCCGTTAACAGCCGGTCCAACAGTTCCGGCCCCGCATGGAAAGAAAAACCGTAATAACGGATCAGTCCCTTTTCTTTCTGCTCCTTCACAAAATCCCACAAGCTGAATTTGTCGTATCTCGTGTAGTTGTTCTTCATCAGGGAATGCAGAAGATAGTAGTCGAAGTATCCCGCGCCGGTACGCTCCAGACTGGTATTGAACTGCTTTTTGGCGGAATCCTCCGTCAGCGCGAACGCGGCGTTGATCTTGGTCGCCAGCGTATAGGCGTCACGCGGATAACGTTCCACAAGCGCCTTTTTTATCGCGGCTTCGGAACCGGGATACATATAGGCGGTATCAAAATAGGTAAATCCTGCTCCAAGAAACAGATCAACCATCTTTTTCGTTTGTTCTATGTCGATCGAGAGCCCCTTTTTCGGCAGCCGCATTAATCCGAATCCGAGCTTGGGTACTTCTTTTCCGAAATAATCAGACATAACAAATCCTCCTAAAATATTCTTTTCAGCGCGGAAGCAAAAACAACTCCAGGATAAAAACCACAGCGCAGCACGACAATGCCGTTTTGAAGAGATCGAAGCCGAACCACGCGACCGCGACGCCGACGACCAGCGCCGCGACGCCGGAATAAATACTGCCGGTGGCGTGAATGATCGCGGGGAAGGTCATAACCGCCAAAGTCACATAAGGCACATAATACAAAAAGGAATTCAGAAAACGGTTCGTGATTTTTTTTCGGATCAACGTTAAGGGCAAAACGCGGATAGCAAACGAAACCAATGCCATAACTGCGATATAGACGTATACGTTATGGTTCATACCGACGCCTCCCCTTCTTCTTTCCGCGGGAAAAACAGCGCGGCGAGTCCGGCGATCACAACTGTGAGCACGATAGTCCGGGTCCCTTCGGACCAGGCGGACACAACAGGCAGCACGGAACAGAGATAGCTGCACACAAAGCACAGAAGGATCATGCCGGCAATCATTTTGTTCTTTCTTGCCGGCGGAATGATAATGGCAAAAAACATACCGTAGAGCGCCACGCCGAGCGCGTTGACGATTCTGCCGGGCAGAATATTGCCGGCGATGATACCGAGCATCGTTCCAACCGCCCAGCCCGGGATCGCAACCGCCATAGCGCCATAGGGATAATAAGGATGGATATAGCCCTCCTGCGCGATGGAAATGCCGAAGATCTCATCCGTAAGATCAAAACCGATGAGCAGGCGGTGCGGCAGCGAGAGCCCCGGATCCAGCCGCTGGCTTTCGGCGCAGCTCATTAAAAAATACCGCGCGTTTGTAATCAGCGTGGTAAGCGCCATCTCGACATAGGAAGCGCCGGCGCCGATCAGCATAAACCCGGCGTATTCTCCGGCGGATGCGTTACAAAGAAAGCTGGCCAAGAACCCCTGAAACGGCGTCACTCCTGCTTTTTTCGCAATGATCCCCAAAGAAAACGCAACCGCAAGATATCCCAAAGCGATGGGGATGCCGTCTTTGATCCCCTTTAAAAACATGGATTTTTTATTCTGAAGCTTTTGCATGAAATACAGATCTCCTTCCGTTGCGGTTTCATATTTTAGCATACTTCGGTCCTGTTGTAAACTAAAAATATATGAACGGAAGTAAACAATACTGTGTTTTTTGTTAAATAAACAAATCCGGCCGTCCTGAAACGACCGGATAAAACTGTAATTGCGCGATGCTTCTATCAGAATACAAGATTGGAAATGCCAATCAGATTCGTAAACTGCATATAGATGTTTACAAACAGATATTCAAGCTGGGTAAAGAAGGAGATGAACTTGAACCGGAACATAAAGGCGGCATCGTCGCCCATCACGTCGGCATAGGTATAAAACTCCGTCTGATAGGCGCCGGTATCGTTTTCATTGATATCAAAGACACGGATCCCGCGAAGCTCGGTTTTTCCGTAGGCAGCCACGCCGCAGGTGGGGACGTTGATCCAATCCATGGGGAAATCCGGATCATTGTTCGGGATAATAAAAGAATTCACATGGTCGTGCCCCGAGACGCAGGCGATAACGCCGCCCTGCGCTTTGAGCGCGTCGTACTCCCCGCCGTTATCCTCCGAACAGGCGGAAGCTTCGTTCAACTGGCTGCCGGGCTTTGCGGTTTCAGGGAGCTTATAATACTCACCGTGGTAGTTATAGGCGTTGGCGCCGGGGCTGAAGGTGGTTTTTTCATAGTTATTATAGATTTCGGGCATGATGATATGCTGGAACACCATGGAATTGACGTTTCCGAGTTTATCGCTGGTGGTTTTATACCAGTCGAGCTGGGTCTGACGGACGTGATCGTAGCCTTTGTTGCCGTCGGTGGCATAAGATCCGGAATCAAACATCCACAGATTAAACTTAACGTCGTCGCTGCCGGAAGCGAGGATCGGGACATTATAAGTACCGCAGTGCTCAAGCTTTTCGGTGTAGTGCTCGCCGTCCACCCAAAGATCCTCGTCGATGGAGATATTGCAGGAATACTCCGACATCACTTTCATCTGTTCTTCTTTGGCGTAGTCGTTGGACTGATCGTCGTGGTTGCCGAAGGTTGCCGCGATCGGCGCGCCGTAACCTTCGTCATACATTTCCTGGAACAGAGACATCATATCGCGAAGTCCCTGTTCGCCGCCGGCGGGATTTTTGGTCCAGCTGCCGTAAATGTTGTCGCCGGTCAGCACGATCAGATCAGGCTGTGTTTTCTTCACGGTTTCACGGATAAAAGTTTTGGTGATCTCAGAAAGCGTTTTACCGTCCTGAATATCGGCGGCAACCATGATCCTGAAATTTCCGTCATCCCCGAAACGAAGCTGCGCCGCTTCGGCAGGTGTGGGCGCGGCTGCCGCAGACGCCGCCGGAGAAAGGATCGCGAAGATCAGGAACAAAGACGACAAAATCGCAAAACATTTTTTAGAGCTGTTCATAAGCTCCCTCCTTATTCTTTAAAATTACGTTTCCGATACTGTTATTTTAACACAGAAACGATCTGTCTGTCCAGTAGGATTTTAAAACATAACTCAAAAAAGACCTATAAAAATCACAAATTACAAAACGGCAAAAAGGGTCATCCGGTAAAAACCTGCGTCCAATACAACTGATACGAACTGTCGGCCCGATAGGCGGCGCCCACGCCAAGTCCGGTGAATGCACCGTCGAGCATGTTGTTCCGATGCCCATTCGAAATGACCCAGCGATGCAGCGCTTCCCACGAGAACAGGCTGCCTGCCGTAATGTTTTCTCCGCAGATAGAGTAACGGATCCCGGCGTCGTCCAATCGGGTGTAAAAGGGAGAGCCGCTTAATGAATCATGCGAGAAATAATCAGATTCCGCCATTTCAGAGCTGTGCGCCCGGGCAACGGCGCAAAGATCCTCGTCTTGCGCTAACGCCGAAACACCGTGAAAACTTCGGAAGGCGTTCGTGAGCGTCACCATTTCTTTTTCGATCTCATCATAAAAGAGCGCATTCCCGGTATTCGGCCGGAACGAGACGCCGGGCAACCGGCAGAAGGCGGCGTAAATGAGATCGTCGCCGTAAACGTCACAGAAGAATTGCCGATCCGGCAGAGTCGAGAAAGCGACCTCATACGGAGACAAATCATAGAAAACAGACAAATCCGCGTTGTTTTCCAATTTATCACCGGCATCTCCCGCCGAAACGCCGTCAAAGGAAAAATGACCGGAGAGCACGAAAAACGCCTGTGGGATATCAGTTGTGTCCGTAAACACAAACAATACGCCGCCGTCCGGCAAAGCGTAAACGAACGTGGTCATTTCCGCAACAGTGTGGTTTTTATACAGAAACCGCCCGATGGACGCATCGCTTACATCAAAGTGTTCGCCGAGCGTTAACTGCGCGCCGTCAAGCCGCAAAGGACTGACCGCGGGCGTCGGTTGCGGTTCCGTGCCGGGCTCCGGTTCCGTTGTCGATTCCGGCTGCAGAGACGGAGCATCCGGCTCCGGCGCTTTTGTCGGTTCGATCGTTCCGGTTTCATTTTCCGGCAGCGGAGCCGTGGTTTTTTCCTGCGGTTCCGTTCCTGTTTGTTCGGCGATATGGCCGCATACAACGCAAACCATTTCGCCGTTTTCGTTTTCGTTGAAGAAATGGGCGTTGAGCGTCTCAAGCCCAACAGCGGCGCGAAGGGCAAGCCTTGCGTCCGCCGCGGTGATTTCCCCGTCCGCGTTGCAATCCGCCGCAAAGATATGCTTCGGCGACAATTTTTCAAGTTCCACAGCAACGCGTAGGATCACACGTGCGTCTGCCGCCGAAACGTCGCCGGAATCGTCAACGTCGCCGTGAATCCCCGAGGCGGCGCCGACGGAAAACAAGGGCGACAGTATCGAGAACAAAAGAATGATACAAATCAGAAGAACAGATGATTTTCTGCGCATGGTCTCCGGTCTCCCGCCGTTCAGATATTGATATACAGTGTATCAGGCAAGAGATTTCAGATAACGAATGCTTTTTTCCACCGCGGACATCTCGGTATTTCCGGCGTCGGGGCGATCCTGTTCCACGATCAGCCACTCCGCGCCGGAACGTTCGCTTGCGGCAATGATAGCGGGCATATCCTGCACACCGTAGCCCACGGGTTTGAAGCTGAATTCCTCTTCCGCGGCGTCTTCGGTCTGATCGTCGATCCCGATCAGGTCGTAGAGCTTTTTCGGCTTCTCTTTGCCTTTCATTACGAAATCCTTCAGATGGACCACCGGCGTTCTGCCGCTGTATTTGTCGATGTATGCCGCGGGATCTTCACCGCCCACGTTCACCCAACAGGTATCCAGTTCCGTCTGCAGGTATTCGGCAGGTACGGTTTCATACATAACGTCGAGGCCGTATTTCCCGTTGATCTTCACGAACTCAAAATCGTGATTATGATACATCAGGACAAGACCGTTTTCGGCGCATTTTTTCCCGAGCGCTTCGATTTTTTTCAGCGTTTCGGGATAATCCGCGGTGCCGGGACGGTAGGCTTCGTCCACATAAGGAATGGCGATGTATCTGCAGCCGATTTCTTTATATACGGCGATCACCTGATCCATATCGGCGAGCATGTCCGCCAGCGGAACGTGCGCGGAAACGGCAACCAGACCGTTTTCCGCCAACAGCGCCTTGATCTCGGCGGGATTCTTGTTGAACAAGCCCGCGAATTCAACGCCCGCGTACCCCATTTCCGCCACCTTTTTCAGGGTGCCGGCAAAATCCTTTTCCATTTCGCCCCTCACGGAATACAACTGCAATCCAATCGGTAACATGATAAGTGCCTCCTGTTCATCGGAAAAACCATTAGGTTTCCCCGTTTTATTTTTTAACTATTTTAGCACTTATATCATCAAAAAACAAGTCCCATTTCTCTCTCAGCCATTCTTCCGCATCATGAAGACCGATCATCTCAGCTGTTTTCCCGCTGCCGGTCCGTTCGCTGTATGTTCCGGCATACCAGACGCCGAACAGCAAAAGAAACACCGAGAGAAGAACGATATGCGCCAGATAAAACATCTGAAAACGGCTTTTTTCTCTTTCGTTTCTGCTTCTGCAGTTTTTTATTCTTTTTCGCTTTTCTTCGAAATGAGCGATCTGTCTTTCGGTTCTTTTAGTAGCCCGTTTCATTTTCGGTTATTCCCTCTCCTGCTTCTTTTACCGCCGCAAAAATCACCTGTCCCATCAAATGGCCCGCATACAGCGCTTCCTCGAGTGTGTTTGCCTCGCTGCCGAACTCCAGCAGAAGACTGCAAGGCGTTAGATCCATATTATATTTCCGCGGGCAAAAATACAAAGGACGCATCAGACCGTTAAACCTTTCCTGGGCTTTTTGCTGCAAACATAAAGCGAACCGCAGGTTTTCTTCCCACCCGGGGAAATCGTCAACGACGCCCTCCTGTGCGCCGGTGATGATCATGACCTGTGCAGCCTTTCTGCAGTCGACCACTGCAGTGGGTTTACACTTTGATCCGTCGGCATTGTTGATCGCGTCCCTGTGTACGTCCAGAACGATCTGAACGGAAGGATATTTTTTCAGATACGCTTCCACGTTCCTGCGGCTCCGGTCGTAGGCGCCGTTATATGCTTTATCGTAGATCTCGGTATCGTGGATCGTTCCGATCCCGTTTTTTTCCAGCGCCGCGCAAAGAACATCTCCTACGCGCACTACGCTTTCCGAGGGCTCCTCGGACCGTGTTTTACAATCCTCATAAATGACGCCGTCGTCGGTCGGCAGATACGCTTCCGTCGTATGGGTATGAAAAACAAGAACCAGCGGCGCTCCGTTCTTCATCGTACGGTAAACGGGGCCTGCGTTCAGCAATGCGGAAAAATCGGGCTTTTTTGTTTCCGTCGCGTTTTTGACAGCCACATCCCCGATCAGATCCGTTGCGCCGTCGGTCGTATAATACCGTTCCTTTACCGCCCCTGACGGACTTGCGTTTTGATGCTTTTTTCTGAAATCAGCCTGCATCCGCAGCACGTCGCCGGGCGTTTCAAACGACGCAGACATCGCATCCTTATCTTTTTCTTTTTCGGGCGTTGTTTCTGATTTCACGCGATTTGAAGGATTTTCTGCGCCGCCGTTACGCAACGCAAACGGCAGCCGCGTTTCATAGGCTTTTGCGGCAACCGAAGCGATACCGTTGACAAACGGCGCGGCACATGGCGCAAAAAGAAATACCGTCAGGAACAAAAAGAGAACCGACAGTAATAGTTCAACGCCGGGACGCTGTATTTTTCTCATGCTCGCCCACTCCTATCCGTCGCTGCATTTATACGCGGGAAACGGACAAAAAATCACAGGACATATCCGGCAAACTGCGTGTTATTACATCAAAGAAAGAAGTTCCTCCTGCGACAGCTTATCCTGAAGGGCGCAGTTAATGGCAAGCGCCAGCATTCTGGCTGCGCTTTCGATCACGGTATCTGTCTCGCGGGGCGTTACGATCATCGAAGCGTAGGCGCTGTTTTCCACTGACAGCTCCCCGCCGGATAAAACGTCCCTTGAAAGACTCAGCGCGTCCACCACGGTGGGAACGCCGACGGCGATCACGGGGATTCCCAACGTCTTCCGATTCAGCGCGCGCCTCGCGTTTCCGACCCCTGCCCCGGGCTCGATCCCGACGTTGGATATCTGAACGGTCCTTGCCAGCCGACGAACGCTTCCCGCCGCCAGAGCGTCAACGGCGATCACCGCTTCCGGTGCGATTTTCCGACAGATCCCGTCGATCACTTCCACTGCCTCGACGCCGGTTTGCCCCGTTACGCCCGGGGATATGGCGCAAACCTCCCGCAGCGGCGGCAGCGACAGCAGCTTTCTGGTTTCATCGTCGATATGTCGGGTGGAAAAAATCTGCTCCGCACAGCGCGGCCCCAAAGCGTCCGGCGTAATATTCGGATTTCCGAGGCCTACAACCAATACCGTTCCCTGTTCCGGCATCAGGGAACGCAGGATCCCGGTTACGGTTTCTCGCCTTCCGTCGCTGAGCGCGGCGGCGTCCGGAAAGCCTTCGGTTTCAAACGTATAATAGACACCGACCGGTTTTTCGAGTTTTTCTGCGGATCGCTTATCCGTGATTTCAATTCTTGTGATCTGCCCGTGGGGCGCTCCGGATTTCTCTATTTTCACCCCCGGCAGACTTTCCTCCCGGTGGTTTTCATGTTTCTCCAGTGCGAGATCGGTTCGTATTCCGGACATTATCCCGTCGCGCGGATGCGTATTGTTTCAACAAAAAGCGCCCTCCGCCGTTTCCTTTCCGCCAACATGGCACAATATAAGCATGACAAAATCCCTTCCGTCGGATGATTTCCATGCGTGATCGCTACTATTATCCCTGTTCACAGAAAAAATAATACGTGAACATACTAAAAAAATCAAAAAAACTGTTGCATTTATCAGGCATTCGTGGTAATATAAGCTTTGTATAAACGCAAAGGAGGTGTATCGCCAATGCCCAATATCAAATCCGCGAAGAAGCGCGTGCTGGTTAACAAGACCAAGGCTGCCCGCAACAAGAGTGCAAATTCCGCTTTGAAAACAGCGCTCAAGAAGGCCAACATTGCCATTGAAACCAATGCTGCCGACAAAGAAGCCGTTGTAAAAGCCGCAATGATCACTGTGGATAAGGCTGTTGCAAAAGGTTTGATCCATAAGAACAACGCTGCGCGTAAAAAGTCCGCTCTGGCAACGAAGCTCAACAAATCCAACGCCTGATCATTGATCCGCACGTCTGTCACCCGCGGCGTGCACCAAACGAAATGAACGGATAAGCGGACCGTGTTCAACCGTTTATCCGATATTCTGAAAGGATGGAAAATACAATGAAAAAAGTATTGAAAGTGATTGCTATTATCGCTGCCATTGCCGCCGCGATCGCCGGGATCTGCGTGATCTGCAAAAAGCTTCTTGCAAAAAAAGATGAAGCTTCGGAGGAAGAGAACTACGTTTCCTGCTCCTGCGAAGAAGAATTCACCGCAGAAACGGTAGCCGAAGACGCCGCGAAAGAAGCCGCGCCCGAGGCAGCCGCCGAATAAGGACAGAACAGACGGCCGCAAGCCGTCTTTTTCTTTTTATACAGTTATTTGTTGTTTTGCTATTGTATTTATCGTTCAATGTGGTATAATAGCTTTGCCTGACATAAAGTGAGAACTGATTGAAAGGCGCAACGGATTTAAATACGACGGTTATGTTGCGCCCGCTTGATTGTCGGACGCAATATTTTTTTTGAAAGGAAACATAATAAAATGGATACAAAGGTTGCGGTCATCAGCATCATCGTGGAAAACAGCAGCGCCGTGGAGCCCTTGAATGCGCTGCTGCACGATTACAGCGATTATATCATCGGCAGAATGGGGATCCCCTATAAAGTGAGAAAAATCAACCTGATCAGCGTCGCGCTGGACGCGCCCGCCGACGTGATATCAGCCCTTGCCGGAAAATTGGGAAATCTTCCGGGGCTGAGTGTGAAAACGGCGATCGCCGGGATCTGACGGAATGAATACCGACAGCGCACTGCTTGCAAAAAGGCTGATCGACGGGGAAAAACTGAAAGAATCCGAATACCTGCTTCTTCTGTCTGCATCCGATGCTGAACTGAAAGAACAGCTGCGGCAGGCAGCCGTGAAACAGCGTCGCCGGATCTACGGCAACGAGGTTTTCGTGCGCGGCCTGATCGAGATCGGGAACCACTGCAAAAACGACTGCTATTACTGCGGTATACGCAAAAGCAATAAAAACGCCGACCGTTATCGCCTGACGCCGGACGAAATTCTGTTTTGCGCGGACGAAGGCTATCGGCTCGGATTCCGCACCTTCGTATTACAGGGCGGAGAGGACGCTGCGTTTTCAGACGCGCTGCTTGCCGGGCTGATCAGCGAAATCAAGCTCCGGCATCCCGACTGTGCCGTTACGCTTTCATTGGGCGAACGCGGCGAAGAAAGCTTCCGCGCGCTGTATGCTGCCGGCGCCGACAGATATCTGCTGCGGCACGAGACCGCTTCTCCCGATCATTATAAAAAGCTGCATCCGCCCGCGCTTTCTTTTGCGAACAGAATGGAAAGCCTGCGTATATTGCGGAAGATCGGCTATGCCGTGGGCGCGGGATTTATGGTCGGCTCTCCGTTCCAGACAAAAGCGGACCTGGCAAAGGATTTGTTTTTTATTCAGGAATTCCGGCCCGACATGTGCGGAATCGGTCCGTTTATTCCGCATAAAGACACCCCCTTTGCGGATTTCCCGGCCGGAGCGCTGGAAGATACCTGCTTTTTGCTGAGCCTGATCCGGCTGATCGTGCCGGAGATCCTGCTGCCGGCCACAACGGCACTGGGAACCGTTCACCCGACCGGACGGGAACAGGGGATCCTTTCCGGCGCGAACGTGGTCATGCCGAACCTCTCCCCTGTTTCGGTAAGAAAAAAATACAGCTTGTATGACAATAAGATCTGCACCGGGGAAGAAAGCGCGGAATGCAGAGACTGTCTGAATCAGAGAATGCAGGCGATCGGTTATAAAATCGTAACCGACCGCGGTGACAAAAGAACAAAAGGAGCAAACAACAATGGCAATTTATGATCCGAAGTCCTTAAAGGCGGAGGAGTTTATCAACGACGAAGAAATCAGGGAAACGCTGCGCTATGCTGAAGCTCACAAAAACGACGCCGCGCTGATTGAAGAAATTCTCCAAAAAGCGCGCCCGATCAAAAAAGAGCGCGGTTATGAATGCCGGGGACTTACCCACAGGGAAGCGAGCGTGCTGCTGGCAAACGACGACCCGGCGGTCACAGAAAAGATTTATCAGATCGCGGAGGAGATCAAACTGGCGTTTTACGGCAACCGAATCGTGATCTTTGCGCCGCTTTATCTTTCCAACTATTGCGTAAACGGCTGCGTCTACTGCCCTTACCACCTGAAAAACAAGCACATTCCGCGCAAGAAGCTGACGCAGGAGGAAGTGAAAGCCGAGGTCATCGCCCTGCAGGATATGGGGCACAAACGGCTCGCGATCGAAGCCGGCGAAGATCCGGTCAACAATCCCATCGAGTATATTCTGGACTGTATCAAAACCATTTACAGCGTCCACCACAAAAACGGCGATATACGCCGGGTCAATGTGAATATTGCCGCGACCACGGTGGAGAACTACCGCAGACTGAAGGAAGCCGGGATCGGCACATATATCCTGTTTCAGGAGACCTATCACAAAGAGAGTTATCTGAAGCTGCATCCCACAGGCCCCAAACATGATTACGACTATCACACGGAAGCGATGGACCGGGCGATGGAAGGCGGGATCGACGACGTGGGACTCGGCGTGCTGTTCGGCCTGGAGCTTTACAAATACGAGTTCGCGGGGCTGATCATGCACGCGGAGCATCTGGAAGCCGTACACGGCGTGGGGCCGCATACCATCAGCGTTCCGAGGGTGAAACGCGCCGACGATATCGACCCGACCGCCTTCGACAACGGCATCGACGACGAAACCTTTGCAAAAATCACCGCCTGCATCCGTCTTGCGGTTCCCTACACCGGCATGATCATTTCCACAAGAGAAAGCGAAGCGGTGCGTTCAAAACTGCTGCGGCTGGGAATTTCGCAGGTCAGCGGCGGTTCCCGTACCAGCGTTGGCGGCTATACGGAAGAGGAACGCCCGCATGATACCGAGCAGTTTGACGTTTCCGACCAACGTTCGCTGGACGAAGTGGTTCGCTGGCTGATGGAAAACGGGCATATTCCCTCCTTCTGCACCGCCTGCTACCGGGAAGGCAGAACCGGCGACCGCTTTATGAGCCTTTGCAAAAGCGGTCAGATCCTCAACTGCTGCCACCCGAACGCACTGATGACGCTTTCGGAATACCTGGAAGATTACGCTTCGCCGAAAACCAAAGAGGTAGGCTATAAAATGGTGGAGGAAGAGCTGAAACGCATTCCGAAAGAGAAGGTGCGGGAGATCGCCGCACAAAACATTGCGGACATTAAAAACTCCAATCGAAGGGATTTCAGGTTTTAATTATGAAAAACAAGCATTATGAGTCCATGATCATCGGCCACGTTACAATGGACACGAACACCGACCATCTGGGAAATACCGTACACGCCGCAGGCGGCGCCGTGCTGTTTTCCTCCGCCGCGGCGTACTGCCTGGGACATAAGGTTTGTGTGCTGACAAAAGCGAACCCCGCGGAACAGGATCGCATGCGCGCGTTTACGATCCCGGAAGAAGATCTGATCTGTCTGCCGTCGGCACGCAGCACAAATATGGAAAACACATACTTTACGGCGGACAAGGAACGCAGAAAATCTGTTTGTACCTCTCAGGGCGACGCTTTTACGATCGAAGACGTGCCCGAAGATATCACAGCGGACATTTATCATCTTGCGGGCCTGGTCGTCGGAGATTACGCGGATGATCTGATCCCCGCGCTTGCCCGTCGAGGGAACGTAGCGGTGGACGTACAGGGGTATCTGCGTAACGTAGACCGCGCAAACGGCGGCACGATGTTTTTCGCTGACTGGAAAGACAAAACGGAACTGCTCCCCTATATCCGTTTCTTAAAAACCGACGCGGCGGAAGCGGAGATCCTCACGGGAGAAACCGACCGCGCCGCAGCCGCGAAACAGCTGTATGCCTGGGGCGCAAAGGAAATCCTGATCACCCACAACACCGAAGTGCTGGTTTACGACGGAAAAGATATTCTTTCCTGCCCCATCAGAGCGCGCAATCTCAGCGGCAGGACCGGCAGAGGCGACACCACCTTTGCTTCTTATATCAACGAACGGCTGCAGCGTTCACCGTTTGAAGCGTTGAAGCTCGCCACCGCCGCCGTCTCTTATAAAATGGAATCGCCGGGACCGCTGAAATGCACACGCGCAGACGTCCGGCAGTATTTCGACGCTTTTTATCCGGACTTCCGCTGAAGATTTTTTGATTTTATTTATGTTTTTTTGCTTTACCACTTGAAAAAAGGAAAAATGTGTGCTAAAATACATAGCAATGCGGGAGTAGTTCAGTGGTAGAGCGTCAGCTTCCCAAGCTGAATGTCGCGGGTTCGAACCCCGTTTCCCGCTCCA
>CACZOP010000125.1 GCA_902782845.1 Oscillospiraceae bacterium
ACCGTCGCGGTCACAGCCTGAACCACGGCGGCGGGATCGGCCGCGCTCACCCGGTTTTTCAGGCTGTGGAACACGATCAGCGCCAACACCAGCGCCACGCTCACCCAGCGTATGATCTCGTATATCCGTGTTTTTTTCATATCTGCCCTTTCCATCCGAAGCCGTCCGCCCGCAGGCGTTGACGATTTTTAATTATTTGAAACGCTCAGATCTGTTTTTGCGGCCGCTTCGATCATGTTCCGCGCCCACATGGGATAGAATGCCGAAGCCAGATGCACCCCGTCGTCCGACCAGAGGGTAGACATATATTCCGCAGCCAGCGCGTCGTTGTCCACAAAGGGCACGCCCTTTTTTTCACAGACCTTTTTCGCCGCCTCGCTGAAGGCGGGGATCTTCCGCCACGCCGGGTTATCCGTCATAGCGGCCTCAGTGGCGGGCAAAATGGAATTGACGACCACGGTCACACCCGGGACCGCCGCCTGCAGCTGCGTGATACGCTCGTCCAGCTCCTTGCCGTAGTCGTCCGCCGTTTCCCAATAGTACTTGCTCATGCCCGTATCGTTCAGGCCGTAGCAGAGATAAACATATGCGGGATTCAGCATCTTCACGGTATCGAGAGCGTCCGGTATGTTCCTGATGGTATTGCCGCCGTCGGCGATCACACGGCTGTCGTCCAGGAAATTATAGTAAGAAAAGCCCACGGCGCGGCTGTCGCCCAGAATCACGTAATCCCTGAACAGCGCCCACACCGCATCGTCGTCGCCGTTCATCACGTCCAGAGGATCGTTCAGCACGCTTTCGGGATCCTCCGCCTGCAGGCGTCTCGCGTCGTTTTCCAGCTTGCGGATGGCGCGATCCACCTCCGCCGGGTCCTTTTGCTCCTGCTGCGCGATGTATTCCAGCCCGGCCGCCGTTTCCACGTTCTTCTTTCTGACCCGCCCGCGGGAAAAGAGGATCCCCAGCAGCACCAGCAGCAGCATCGCCAGCACCCATGGAAAGACGAACAGCTCCTGTGTTAATTTGTTTTTTCGTTTTACCGTCATAATCCGTCACGTCCAATCATTATTCTGAAAAAAATGACTGATACATTATTATATTATATTTAATGTATGATAGCAAGAGAAAAAAGCGGTTTTTTTAAGAATTGTTGCGAAAAACCGGGCTCCCCTGCCGAGGGGAAGGCAGAAATCGAATCTGGTCATTTCCGTCCTGCGGAGAGGCTTCCTTACAATTGAAAAAAGCCGGCGCGGAGGCCGGCTCTTTCTGTGATCTGCATTCTGTTCTTCGCCCGGTTTTGCCGTGATACGTCAGATGCTGCTCATGAGCATACCGATGTTCTGCACCGCGCCGCCGATGCCGCGCAGTATCTCGCCCAGACCCTTCAACGTGCCCTCGCCGTTTAAGATACGGCAAAGCCCCTGCGCCATTTCTTCGGTGAACACGCCCATACTCATGGAAATAAAGCAGCGGATGGGGATCTGCAGCGCCATGGCGCTCATCATGCGCTCCTGCGCCGGGTTGCCCTTTGAAAGCGACCTGAACATCCCGGCCAGCAGCTTGTTTACGGCTCTGCCCGCCGCGGTGCCGGTGGCGTCCTCCAGCGCGTTGTTCACGGTGATATAGGGGGAATCCTCGTCGCCGTAGGGGATCTCACGGCCAAGCAGAGCTTCGAACGCTCCGTCGCTCACTTTCTGCGGATCGCCCTCGTAATACACGGGCGCGGCTTCTCTGAGATCGGGGATCTCCACGTCCCCGGCGGTGGAAGTCACCTTTACGCTGCCGGTGAGGCGGATATCCGCCGAAGAAGCGCCTACCAGAATCTTGAATTCGCCGCTTTCCACGTGCCAGTCGCCGATGTTCACGTTGTAATAGGCAAAGGCGCGCTTATCGAGCTCCAGCGTAACGGTGGTTTCTTCCCCCGGAGCAAGAAAGACTTTCTTAAAGCCCTTGAGTTCTTTTTCGGGACGAAACACGGTGCTCTGCACGTCGCTCACATAGAGCTGCGCCGCCTCGGCGCCCGCCACGTCGCCCGTATTCTTCACCTTGAAGCTTACGGTGAGAGTATCGGTATCCTTAACGTTCTTTTTGCTGATCTTCAGCCCGCTGTACGCAAACGTCGTGTAAGAAAGGCCGTGGCCGAAGGGGAAATTCACCGGCTTCTTCGTGCGGTCGTAATAACGGTAGCCGACAAACACGCTTTCACGGTATTCAACGCTCCGGCGGGAACCCGGGAAGTTATAATAGGACGGGTTGTCGCTGAATTTTTCGGCATAGGTTTCCGCCAGCTTGCCGGAGGGGTTCGCTGTTCCGAGCAACAGGTTCGCCACCGCGCTGCCGGCCGCTTCGCCGCAGAGATAGGCGTTGAGGATGGCCTTCACGTCCTTTGCCCACGGCATTTCGATGGGCGCGCCGCCGGAGAGCACCACTACGGTGTTGGGATTGGCGCGGGACACGGCTTTTACAAGATCCACGTGGCTCTGGGGGATGCCCATATGCTCCCGGTCGAAGCCCTCGGACTCATATTCGTCGGTAAGACCGATGAACACCACCGCCACGTCGGTGTTTTTGGCGCAGGTCACGGCGTCTTTGAGCAGCGTCACGTCGGAAGCGTCGCCGTCGTACCCCTCGGCATATACCACGCCCGCGCCGGCGTCCATGAGCGCGTCGAACGCGCAATCGACATTTTTGGCGTTGATCTGGCTGCTGCCCGCGCCCTGATAGCGGGGCTTACGCGCCATTTTTCCGATGACGGCCACGGTCTGCTCCTTTTTCAGCGGCAGGATGCCGTCGTCGTTTTTCAGCAGCACCATGCAGTTTTCGGCGACCTCTCTCGCAATGGCGTGATGCGCTTCTTTATCATATTCCGCGTCGCAGAGGGTATCCTGCGCGTTCATGATCAGGTCCAGCAGCTCATCCACCCGGGCGTCCAACGCTTCTTCGCTGAGAGAGCCGTTTTTCACAGCCTCCACCAATCGCTTCGCGCCGATGCCGTTGGAACCGGGCATTTCGAGGTTCTGCCCCGCGGCGATACCGTCGGAGATCACATTTTCCGCGCCCCAGTCGGTGACCACCACTCCGTCGAACCCCCAGTCTTTGCGGAGCACGTCGGTAAGCAGCCACTTGTTTTCGGCGCAGTAGGCGCCGTTGAGCTTGTTGTAGGCGTTCATCACAGTCCAGGGCTTGCCCT
This sequence comes from Oscillospiraceae bacterium, assembly GCA_902782845.1. GTDB lineage: Bacteria > Bacillota > Clostridia > Oscillospirales > Acutalibacteraceae > RUG806. The sequence continues at coordinate 3,188 of CACZOP010000125.1, forward strand.
CTTTTACCGCGATCTCGAAGCCCGCCAGATAGATCTCCCGCAGGGTCCGCTCGTCCGCCACACTGTCGATGGTCATGCGGCGGGTCTCCTGATTGTTGGCGGCAAAGTGCTTGAGCGACGTGCCGATCCCCTTGCTTTGCACGCCCTTGATGAACGCCGCCGCCATTTTTCCCGCGAGATAAGGATCTTCGGAAAAATACTCAAAGTTCCGCCCGCAAATGGGAGAACGCTTGATATTCATGCCGGGCCCCAGCAGCACGCTGATCTTTTCGGCCTTGCATTCCTCGGCCAGCGTTTCGCCCATTCTGTAAAGCAGATCCTCGTCCCAGGAGCAGGCGGTGGCGGAGGCGGTGGGGAAACAAACCGCGGGAACGGAGCCCATCAGGTCGTTTTTATCTTTTTTATCGTTGTGCTTGCGCAGCCCGTGGGGACCGTCGGAAACCATGATCTCCGGGAGTCCCAGACGCTCGCAGCCGTTCAGGTGCCAGAAATCCTTGCCGGAGCAGAACGCCGCTTTCTCTTCCAGTGTTAATTGTGCCAGTAATTCGGGATGCTTCATCGTTTTTTCCTCACTTTTTGTTGATTTGTAAAAATAAGAATATGTATTTCACAGTACAGAGGGCGGCTTACGGTTCCGGCAGGATATCCGCGGAACCGTCGGTGGGCGCGTCCACCGCCCGCAGCTTTTTCACGATCAGTTCGTTGCGGTGCTGTGCGTCATCAAGGCTTTTGCCTGCTTCGTCGATTTTCCGCTTCGCCTTTTCCAGCGAGACGCCGAATTTTTCATACTGCTGCTTTGCCGCCGCCAGCAGCGCCATCACTTCGTTCGCCTTATTATTGAGCTGTACGCTTCGCAGGCCCATGGCAAGAGAGGTCAGAAGCGCCGTCACGGTGGAAGGTCCCGCCGGCAGCACGTGGTATTCGGCGTGCATCCGGTCGGCGACGTTTTCTTTGGAGCTCACCACCTCGGCGTAAAGCGGGTCGGTGGCCAGATACATCACCGCAAAGGGCGTGGTATAGGGCGGGGCGATGTATTTCGAGATCGCCTTTGCCTGCGAGAGCACCCGCGCCTCCAGCGCCTTACGGGAGGCCTTCATTCCTTCGGCGTCGGCGGCGTCAGCGGCGTCGCACAGGCGCAGATAATCCTCCATGGGGAATTTGGAATCGATGGGCAGATAGGTCACGTCGCCTCCGTCGGCAGCCGGGATCTTTACGGCGAATTCCACCACCTCGCTGCTGCCCGGTACGGAGTAGTTTTTCACATACATGCCGGGCAGAATCTGGTCGAGGATCCCCTCCAGCTGCGTTTCCGCCCAGTTGCCCCGGGTCTTAACGCCCGCCAGCACCCGGTTGAGCGCAGATACGCCGCCGGAAAGCTCCCGCATTTCGCCCAACGACTGATAAACGTTGTTCAGCTGCTCCGACACGGTTTTGAAGGAAGCGTCCAGCCGCTCGTTGAGGGTACCGGTGAGCTTTTCGTCCACCGTCTGCCGCATCTGCTCCAGCTTCTGCTCGTTGGAGCGCTGCATTTTTTCCACGGCGGCGGTCACGGCGGCGGTCTGTTCCCTGCCCGTTTCGCCGATTTTCTCCCGCATTTCGCCCAGCGCGCGCGTCACCTGGAGCTGGCTTTCGTAGGAGCGCTCTGTGAGCTTTTCGATTTTTCCGTCCGCCTGCTGCAGCGCGGCGTTCACGGTTCCCCGGACAGCCTCGTCCCTTCCGGCCAGATCCCGCTGCAGCTCCCTGAGCTGGGAAGCCGTCGCGTCGTTGATCCTCTGCACCGTCTCTCCGTCGTCGTCATTTCCGGCGTTTTTCCGCGTTAAAATCAACAGCGCCGCCAGAAGCGCCGTGATCACCACGCCGAAAACCGTTATCAGAATCGTTGCAGTATCCATTTTCTCTCCACCAAAACCAAAATATAAGTTGATTATAGCATACCCCCGGGGAAAAGTAAAGCTTTGCGGAAAATTAATCCTCGTTCAGCAGCGCTTCCAGCGCGGCGCAGGCTGCTTCGAACGCGGCGGGATCCTCTTCGGTTTCATAGCGCTCCGTTCCGTCGGCCGCCGCCTCGTAAAACCGCAGGACCGTAACCTCGCCCGCGTCGTCCGTGAGCGCCGCATATTCCCTGCCGTCCACCGCCGCCAGTTCCAGGAATGTAAACCAGCCCCGGCTGCCGTCCGGCGCCTGCAATAAAATACGATCGTCCCGTTCGCCTTTTTTGACAAATTCCATGCGAATTCTCCCTTTTGAATAGTTTTTAATTATTATTTTCATAATATACCTTTCCGCGGCGGCTTGTCAACTGCCGGAAGAGAGATATCGGACACATGTCGTACAACTGCACAAAAAAGAACTGACCTGCGCGGTTCTGTTGCGAAGATTTTAAAACTTTTGTAAATATTAATAATTGTAATTGATTTTTCTGAAAAACTCATATATAATTGCAGCGGAAGAGAAAATATGATAAGGAGCCCCCCCATGCAACTCACAAACGTACCCACCATCCGGGAACTGCTGGACGCAGCTCCCGTAAAACATGACGACCGCACGTTTATCAAATTCATCCGCGACAACGAGATCGTGGAAAAGAAATTCAGCGAAGTCCGTTCCGACAGCCTTGCCTTCTGCCGCAGGCTGCTGGATCTGCTGGACGAAAAGACCCACGTGGCGATCATCAGCAAAAGCTGCTACGAATACATCGTATGCATGACGGGCATCATCGTCAGCGGCAACGTGGCTGTGCCTGTGGCGCCGGACGCAGCGGTGGAGGAAATCGCCGCCATCGTGAACGACGCGGACGTGACCGCCGTGCTCTATGAGCCGGAATTCGCGGACAAGCTGGATGCGCTGACCGCGCTCTGCCCCGCCGTCCGTCATACGCTGAACCTCGGTAGCGCGGCGGATTTTGAAAAGATCTACAACGACTACGGCGAGGATTCTCCCTTCGCCGCCCTCTCGGATATAAAAATGGACCCGACGGCCTGCGCGCTCATCATCTACACCTCCGGTACCACCGGGGACAAGAAGGGCGTGATGCTCTCCAGCGACGCGCTTGTGGGGAACATGATGTTCAAGCCCTATTCCGATATCGTAAACCGCCGGGACGTGATCCTCTCCGTTCTGCCGCTCTATCATATCTTTTGCTTTGTCACCGACTATCTGGGGCCGCTCAAGAACGGAAACGAGCTGTGCCTGAACGGCAGTATGCGCGACCTGTTCAAGAACCTGCTGATTTTCAAACCCAACCAGATGCGCGTGGTGCCCATGCTCGCGCAGGCGCTGCTCGGCCGCATCCGCGCGGTGCAGGCCAAGAATCCCGCCCTTTCGCCCAAGGAAGCAGCGGCGCAGGTCACCGGCGGCAATCTGGACATGATGCTTTCGGGAGGCGCCTATCTCGATCCCGGTCTGTGCCGTGCTTTCGATCAGCTGGGCATTTTCCTGCGGCAGGGCTACGGCATGAGCGAATCCGGCTGCAAGATCACGGTGCCGGACTTCGACACCGCCATCGACTGCGTGGGCAGGGTGATGAACATTGTGGACGTACGCATCAAAGACGGCGAGGTCCAGGTGGATACCCCCTGCCGCATGATCGGCTATTATAAGCGGCCTGAGGAGACCGCCGCCATGTTCACCGACGACGGCTGGCTGAAAACCGGCGACCTCGGGTATCTGACCGAAGACAGGCAGCTCTTTATCACAGGGCGTCTTAAGAATCTGATCATTCTGTCCAACGGCGAAAACGTCTCGCCCGAGGGCATTGAAAACCGCTACAGAACCAGCCCGCTGGTCAGCGAAGTGCTGGTGTATGCCGAAAACGACGTCATTGTGGCGGAAGTCTACCCCAACGCCGAAAACGCAGAAAGAGCCGGCGTTGCCGACGTGAAAGCCGCGTTGGAGGAATTCACCGACAGGCTGAACGAGACGGCCGGTCCTTCTCACACTGTGGCGAAACTGATCGTCCGCGACACGCCTCTGCCCAAAACCGCCACCGGCAAGATCATCCGCAAACAGAGCGAAAAGGCAAGGGGTGATGTGGGATGAGACCACAAAACGGCGAAACCGTATATAAACTGATCCATTCGCAGGAAATGGTGGAATATATGTGGCGGTACACCGTGCACACCCAGGCGACGCAGATCCCAAGCTCGGTGGCTTTTGATGAGGAGTTGGATTTTCAGCTGCTTGCCCGCGCCGTTAATATCGAGATCCGGCGCAACGACTGTTTGCGCCTGCGGATCTTCCGCGACGGTTTTCGCATTAAGGAGTTCTTTCTGGAGGACTACCGGCTGGACAGGATCCTCTGCAAAGAGTTTTCTTCCATAGAAGAACAGGAAGCCTTTTTCGACAAAGACGCTTCCAAAGAACTGAAGGTGTTCGACGGCGAGACCTTCCGCGTAATTTTTTTCCGCGGATGGAACGGGAAATCGGGCGTCTATCTGAACGTTTCCCATATGGTGATGGATTTTGTTGCCGTCTTCATTTTTTTCAGGGATCTCTTTTCGGTTTACGACAGCCTGAAGCACGGGAAACCGCTGCCGCGTCCGCTTTCAAAATATGAAGATATTATCAGGAAAGAACAGAACGACCCCGCGCTGGAGGAACGGCTGAAGCGGGAACAGTCGATTTTGTGGGACTGGGTGGACATGGGACGCCGCCCGGTCTATAATGCTATCAACGGACCGTCGGTTCTCGACCGGCAATCGAAGCTGCTGCACAAAAAAGATCTGAATATGCCCTTTGTGTATATTCCGCTGAAGGATTCCACCCATCTGCTCAAGCTCCGCCTGAGCAAGGAAGACAGCGATAAGATCTCCGCTTTTGTTGAAGAGAACCATCTGAGCGCGGAATGGCTCATCCAGCTGTGCTTCCGCCTGTATCTGTCAAAGATCAATCACGGCGAGAACGATACGCTTTTCTGGGTGCTCTGCCCCCGGCGCAAAACCGTAAGAGAAAAACGCTGCGGCGGTACGCTCGCTTCTCCCATGCCCTGGCGTGAGATTTTTTCGGATACCCAGACCTTTATGCAGGCGATTTCGCAGATGGCCGAAACACAGGCGTTTTTATTCCGGCATTCCGACATTCCCTTTACCATGATGCGGGAAAACGAAATGAATCTGTGGAACCTGTCGCTGATGCAGTCGCCTAACAGCATGATGTACTCGCATCTGCCGCTGGACAAAAAAACGTTCGGCGGGAAGACATACGAATTCTCCGGCTATAACTTCGGCTACTATGTAATTCCGGTTTATGCCATAACGATGCAGGACCCCGAAAGCGGATGCTTTGTTTTTTCCTATATCCACCGCCTGTGGCTCAGCAGCGACGACGACGTCCGCGCCTTCCACGACGGTGTGGTGCGGACCCTGCTTGCGGGGATCAAATCCCCGGATAAGACCCTGAAAGAACTCTCGGAGGAGATCTGAAATGCTGCAAGAAATCATCGACATTATCTGTGAATACGTTGAGATCGATCCGGCGGACGTCAAACCGGAATCCTCTCTCCGTAACGATATCGGCGCCACCTCTTTCGACTTAATGAACGTGGCCGTTGCCGTTGAGGAAAAATACAGAATCTCGGTGCCCAACTCCGTTCTGCCGAGAATCAAAACGGTGGGAGATATCGTTGCCCTGCTGGAGAAATAGATTTTTATTGACAAAACCGGCGCCGTATGTTATAATGCTTTTCAATAAAGAAAGGATCATTCCTATGGAAAGCGACGACGGCAGTCCCGTCCCTCTTTTATCATCACACGAATAAGTTCAAAACGGCAACGCTTGCGCCATTCGGTACAGGCATTGCTTTTTTCTTGTATTTTGGAGGTTTCAGAAGCAACTCATGGAAGATATCATTCCGTCTCTCATACTGCAGATCATTCTCATCGCGCTGAACGCTGTTTTTGCCTCGGCGGAGATCGCCATCATCTCGATGAACGACGCAAAGCTTGCGGCGCTGGCGGCCAAGGGGGACAAAAAGGCGGTGCGGCTCGCGCGCATCACCAGCACGCCGGCAAAGTTCCTGGCAACCATTCAGGTGGCAATCACCCTTTCGGGGTTTCTGGGCTCGGCGTTCGCCGCCGATAATTTCTCGGAACCGTTGGCAGGTTTGCTTATAAAAGCGGGCGTGGGGATCCCCGCCGCCACCCTCAAAAAGATCTGCGTGGTACTCATCACCCTGCTGCTTTCATATCTCACGCTGGTGTTCGGCGAGCTGGTGCCAAAGCGCGTGGCCATGAAAAAGGCCGAAAAGCTGGCGCTTGGCATTTCGGGCCTCATCAGCTTTATCTCGAAGCTCTTCGCACCTGTCGTGTGGCTGTTGAGCGTATCCACCAACGGCGTGCTGCGGCTCATCGGTATCGACCCCAACGAGCAGGATGAATCGGTCACCGAGGAAGAGATCCGCATGATGATCGACGCCGGCAGCGAAAAAGGCGCCATCGACGAGGAAGAAAAAGAGCTGCTGCAGAACGTGTTTGAGTTCGACGACTTAACGGCGGGCGAGATCGCCACCCACCGCACCGACGTGACCATCCTCTTTCTGGACGAAACGGTGGAGGAATGGCGGGAAAAGATCATCGAAAGCCGCCACACCTTTTTACCGGTGTGCGAAGAAACGGTGGACAACATCGTGGGCGTGCTCAACGCCAAGGATTTCTTTGCGGCGGGCGACGTCTCGATGGAAACGCTCTTGAAAACGGCGGTGAAAAAGCCGTATCTGGTACCCGAAAGCGTGCGGGCGGACGTACTCTTCAAGAACCTGAAAGCCAAGCGCGAATCCTTTGCCGTGGTCATCGACGAGCACGGCGGTATGGAAGGCGTTGTGACCATCACGGATATACTGGAATGCATCGTGGGCGACTTTGACGAAGATACCCTCTCCGAAAACGACGGCGACCCCGATATCCTTCCGCTGGAGGACGGCCGTTTTCAGATCGTGGGCGCGGCCTCCATCGACGAGGTCAACGAAGCGGTGGGGCTGGAGCTCGACGACGAGGATTACGATACCTTCGGCGGCTACGTGCTGAGCCTGTTGGGGGCGATTCCGGAGGACGACACGCAGTTCACCGTGGAAGACGACGACGTGACGGTGGAGGTCACAAGCGTGAAAGAACACCGGATCGAGCGAACTATCGTTACAAAGAAACAGAGGGAAGAGGAAGAGCAAACAGAGGAATAATACAATGAACAGGCAATTCCACGGCATTTTTTCCGCTCTGCTCACCGCGTTCGATGCAGCAGGCGGTTTTAACGAAGAAGCCCAGCGACAGATGATCCGAAAGGAACTGGAAGAGGACATCGGCGGCTTTTACGTGGGCGGCAGCACCGGCGAAGCGTTTTTGCTGTCGCCGGAAGAGCGGAAAGCGCTCTACCGTGTTTCGGCGGAGGAGATCCGGGGCAAAGCCACCCTCATCGGCCACGTCGGCGCCATTTCCCAACGGGAAGCCGCGGACTACGCAAAAACCTGCGAAGCGCTCGGCTACGACGCCGTGAGCAGCGTAACCCCCTTTTATTACAAATTCTCGGCGGAGGAGATCGTCAACTACTATCGCGGCATCGCGGACGCGGTGAATATCCCGCTGGTGCTCTACTACATTCCCCTGCTCACCGGCAGCGGCTACGGCATGGAGCTTTTCGACCGGCTGCTGGAGGACCCGCGGATTCTGGGCGTAAAATACACAAGCAGCGATTACTTCCTCTTTGAGCGCCTGCGCCGCGCCCATCCGGACAAGGTCCTGTACAACGGCTTCGACGAGACCTGCCTGTGCGGGCTCGCCATGGGAGCCGACGGCGCCATCGGCTCCACCTATAACGTGATGGGGCCGCAGTTTAACCGCCTTTTTGCCCTCGCAAAAGAAAACCGCTTTATAGAAGCGGCGGCGCTGCAGCATACACTCAACGACGATATCGCCTTCCTGCTCAGGGCGGGAGACGTGAAATCCGCCGTAAAATACGTATTCAAACAGAAATACGGCGTGGACGTGGGCGTCTGCCGCGCCCCCGGCGGGGACGTGCCAGAGCCCTGGAAAGCGGAATACGCCGAA
>CACZOP010000126.1 GCA_902782845.1 Oscillospiraceae bacterium
CGCTGGCGGCGCCGCCGACCTCGATCCCCACGTGGCAGCCTGCCCTCATGGCGTCCACGGCGATGCGGGCGTGGGTGATCCACGTGGTGGCGACGTATACGGCGTCGAGCTCCTCTTTTTCGAGCATCTCTTTGTAATCGAGATAGGAGCGGACCTCGTATCCGGAATAATCCTCTTTGCCTTTCACGATCTCCACACCGCGCGCCGCGCGCTGAGGTACCTTATCGCAAACGGCAGGGCAGATCACGCCCTCCACGTCAAGCAGCAGATCCAGCATCCCGGACCCCCTGCCGCTGATCCCGATCGCGCCGATCCTGACAGTTTTATTGCTCATTTCACCTGTTCTCCCGAAACAACACATTATTTTCTTTAGAGTATAACACACTTAAAATAAAATTTCCATACAATTTTTATTAATTTTGTGTTTTTTTATAAATTATTGACCTTTTCGGGGCGGAGGAGTACAATAGAACCGAAAAACTGCGGGACGGAGGCGCAAAAACCATGCTGATCAGATATTATAACGCCCGGGTGATCAGAGAGAACAAAACCGAAGATCTGTGCGTGTTGACAAAAGACGGAACGATCGTTGAAATCTGTGCGAGAAGCGATGCGCCGGCTGACGAAACGGTAGACTGCGGCGGCAATTATCTCGCCCCCGGTTTTGCGGATCTCCATGTGCACGGCGGCGGCGGTTTTTCCGCCATGGGGAACACGCCTGCGGAGATCCTCGGCATGTGCCGCGCGCATCTGAAGCACGGCGTGACCTCCATTCTGCCCACGGCCCTTGCGGCGCCCGTTGAACGGCTGCAAAGGGCCGTTGACGTGATTTCCGCAGCAAAAGAACAAAGCAAAGACTGCAATATTCTCGGCGTGCATCTGGAAGGGCCGTTTTTATCCCCAAAAAAAGCGGGCGCGCAAAAACCGGAAAATCTCTTACTGCCGACGGAAGAAAACATCCTCGGCCTGCTGGATTATTCCAAGGAGATCCGTCTGATCGGCGCAGCGCCGGAACTGCCCGGCGGAATGCGGCTCGGAGAAGAAGCCGCAAAGCGCGGGATCGTCGCCTCCGTCGCCCATTCGGACGCGGATTTCTCCGTTGCGGAAGAAGCGCTTTTCCATGGGTATTCCGATATTACGCATATTTTTTCCGCCAGCTCCGCCATGCACAAAGAAGGCGTGTTCCGGCAGGTCGGCGTTGCGGAGGCCGGGCTCGCGCTGGACGGCTACACAGCGCAATTTATCGGCGACCTCAGGCACCTGCCCCGCGGCGCGATCAAGCTGATCTTAAAAGCAAAAGGCGCAGATAAGGCTTACCTCATCACCGACGGGCTGGAATTCGCGGGCTGCGGTCTGCCGAACGGGACTGAAGTCATACAGGAGAACGGGCAGGCCGCCGTGATCGAAGACGGAGTGATGAAGCTGGCGGACCGCTCCTGCCTCGCGGGCAGCATAGCAACCATGGACGGTATGGTGAAAAATCTTGTTGAGATCTGCGGTGTTTCGCTGCCGGACGCCGTTCGCTGCGCGAGCACGACCCCGCTGCGTGTAATCGGATACGGCGACAGAAAAGGAAAAACCCAACCCGGCTACGACGCGGACATGATCCTTTTTGACGATCAGATCCGGATCCACCGGGTGATCGTAAGCGGGAAAACGGTGAATTTCCGAACCTGATGCAACGAAAAACGGCTTTTTTGCGTCTGATATAAAGACGCCCTTCACGTCTTAAGAAAATCTTAAAGGTTTAACAAATTGTTTCTTAAAACATTTTATGCGATACTATGGGTGACGGGAAAGAGAGGCTGGCTTATGTATACGGTTCTGGTATGCGACGATGAAAAGGATATCGTTTCCGCTTTGAAGATCTATCTGACCGCCGACGGCTACAACGTGCTCACCGCCGAAAACGGCGACGAGGCGCTTGAGGAGATCGAACACAACGAGGTACATCTGGTTCTGCTCGATATTATGATGCCGAAAACGGACGGGCTGACGGCGCTGATGAAGATCCGGGAAAATCACAACATGCCCGTGATCTTTACCACGGCGAAAAGCGAAGACAACGATATTATATTAGGACTCAATCTCGGCGCGGACGATTATATCACAAAACCGTTCAATCCGGTGGAGCTGCTGGCGAGGGTGCGGTCTCAGCTGCGGCGCTATACCATGCTCGGCAGCACAAAGCCGCAGGACGGTGTGCGGGTGATCGGCGGGATCGAACTGAACGACGCCGCGAAAACCGTGACCGTGGACGGCGACCCCGTGAGCCTGACGCCAACGGAATACCAGATCTTAAAGCTGCTTGCCGATCATCCCGGGCAGGTCTTCTCCCCCGCCGACATCTACCGCAAGGTGTGGAAGGACGAGCCCTACGGCGCGGAAGCCACCGTGGCGGTGCATATAAGGCACCTGCGGGAAAAGATTGAGATCAACCCTACGAAGCCCCGGTATATCAAAGTGGTGTGGGGGCAGGGCTACAGGATGGAAGACAAATAAGCCTCTGCTGCTTTCCCGTCGAAGCATAAAAAGAAACGAGGTATGGTTTATGAAGAGGCTGAAACGCTCCCGCGGGGTAAAGATCACGTCGTTCGTTCTGCTGTTTTTACTTATTTACACCGTGTGCGGGAATACGGCGCTGCTTTACGCCGCCTACAGCAACAACATGATGAACGTAAACAGAGAAGCGTTCAACAACAAGATTTATTCCTTCTTTGCGGAACAGACCGCCAACGACGCGATCCGGTACTTTTATATGAAAGAGTCGAAGGAGCAGGCGGAAAACGAGAACCAATCCTATTACGACAGCGAGATCGAGCTCTACGAATCCAAGTACAGCAGAGAAAACGCAAACGCCGCTTTTCTGATCCGGGACGAAAACGGAAAAACGATACTGAAAAACTATGATCTGAAGGATTACGCCTACCGCTATGACCGCACGTTTACGCATACCGTAACGCCTTCCGTTCGAACCAAAGACCTTTACCGTCCGGAATACGCGTCCGAAGAACCCACAATCGACGAAGAAACGGATACGACGGAAGCGGCGGCAGCGACGCCGGAGCAAACCGTTCCCGCCGAGCCCGCTTCCGATGCATCAACCAATAATCGGGAAGAAGTTTCCTCTGCCTATCAGGAAACGACGCAGCACGTGCCGCAGCCAGAGAACGAATCCGCCCTTGCCGAGGCCACCGTGCCCCCGGAGGAACTTACCACGGCGACGTATCCGGGCGAGATCTCGTTCCATATCGAAGACGGCCACAGGGACGACGGGCGGCTGTTCCGCTTTGTTTACGGTACCTACGACGGACTGCGCGACGACGTTCTTGCATTCTGCCTGGCAGACTACAACGGCGAGAGAGCATACGAACTGAATTATGCGGACGACAACTTCAGCACCTATTTTCAGGATGATTTCGGCGTCAGCGCCAACGGCGTGGTCTATTATGAGGGCGTCGGCAGCCTGCGGCAGGCGTATGAATGGAACACGTATCCAGAAGAATACCAGAAGGTCTATTCCGTTACGGTTCTGATCTCAAAGGATATGACGGCGAAGGATATGTATCGCTTCGCGGCGGGGCTTTCAAACGCGGCCTACGCCTATAAAAACGCGGCGATCCCGCTCTCGGTCGTTTTTGTTCTGCTCGGCGTCGCGCTCTATATTTTTCTTCTTTACGCGGCAGGGTGGACGAAAAAGGCCGACACCCCCGTCTGCCGGGGCTGGCACCGGTTCCCCTTTGACCTTTCCTGCCTGATTTTTGCGGCGCTTCTGTTCATTCTTTTTGCCATTCTGCCCGACGCGGTAAACGACGGAGAACTCCTTGTTCTGTGCTTTCTCACGATCCCGCAGGCGGCGCTCCTGTTTATCTGTTTCACCGAATCTCTGGCGGTGCGGATAAAGACCCGCAGCATCAAAAACAGCCTGCTGACGTTGAAGATCTTCCGTTTGCTGAAAAAGGGAGGCGGGATCGCATCAAAGCATCTGAACGTTCTCTGGAAGATCGGCGTTTATTACGTGGTTTCTGGCGTCCTCACCTGCCTGCTGATCGGGCTCTTCCACAACGAAGCCGAAATACTGCTCATTCTTTATCTGATCTTCAAGCTCGCGGAGCTGCCGCTGCTGGTGATCTGTGCCTTAAATACAAACACCCTCCAGAACGGCGCAAAAAAACTCGCCGCCGGCAGTACGGAGCAACAGATAACGAGCCCCATTCTGTTCGGTGAATTCAAAAAA
>CACZOP010000127.1 GCA_902782845.1 Oscillospiraceae bacterium
ACAGTATGTCCGCAAAGATCATCAACGGCAAGGAGATTGCCGCGTTTATTAAAAACCGTGCCGCCGAGGAAGCGGCAAAGTGCGCCGAAACCGGGCGCGCGCCGTGCCTCGCGGTGATACTGGTGGGGGAGGACCCCGCCTCGAAGGTGTATGTGAACAACAAAAAAAAGGCGTGCGAGGCCTGCGGCATCACGTCGCTGGAATTCCTGTTCCCGGAGGATACGGCGCAGGAGACGCTGGAAGCAAAGATCAGAGAACTGAACGCCGACCCCGCCGTGGACGGTATTTTGTGCCAGCTCCCTCTGCCCAAGCACATGGATAAGCTGGCGGTGCTGGAGGCGATCTCCCCCGATAAGGACGTGGACGGCTTCCATCCCGTGAACGTGGGGCGGCTGCACAACGACGCGCCGGGCTTTTTGCCCTGCACCCCCGCCGGGATCATCGAAATGCTTAAATACGAGCAGATCCCCATCGCCGGCAAACGCGCCGTGATGGTGGGCCGCAGCAAGATCGTGGGCAAGCCCGCCGCCGCGCTGCTCATGCGCGAAAACGCCACCGTGACCGTGTGCCACACCCACACCGAAAACCTGAAGGAAGAGACCCTGCGGGCGGATATCCTTGTGGCGGCGGTGAAGGTCCCGCGCTTTATCACTGCGGACATGGTAAAACCGGGCGCCACCGTGATCGACGTGGGCATCAACCGCATGGAGGACGGTTCGCTTGTCGGCGACGTGGATTTTGATAACGTGAAAGAAGTGGCGGGCGCCATCACCCCCGTGCCCGGCGGCGTGGGCCCCATGACCATCGCCATGCTGATGCAGAACACCGTGGAGGCTTATAAGAACAAACGGTGACCCCTGCGGCATTCGTGTTTTTCGGGAGAATAACAGAATCAATCGATTGGAGGAGAAGGATATGCATACGCTGAATCCCCGCGTGCTGAAAAATCTGATTACAAAATATATTTCCCCCTTTATCGTGGAGGACCGGGTGGTGATCGACAAATGGACGAGCCGCACCGCCGTGCACCCGGCGCCCGGCGTGATCGAGCCGGACGGGAAGCCCGAAAAAATCATGCGTCTGGGCGACCGCTGGAAGGCGGGCTACGACGACACCCGGTTTTTTGAAGCGACCGTTACGGTGCCGGAGCACTTTGCCGGCAGAAAGGTGTATCTCTGCATTGATTTCGGCGGCGAGATCCTGGTGCGCTTGGACGGCAAAATCGTGGGCGCCGTGAGCTCCCGCGAGAATTCCGGTTGGGTGGGCAGAAACGAGATTTTATTCCCGCAGCCCTTTGCCGGGGGCGAGACCCTCAACATCGAGCTGGAGGCGGCGGTGGACTGCGGCGGCTTCTGCAACCACGCGCTGGCGGGCGAAAAATGGATGGAATACACCATGAAGACCGCCGAACTGCAGCTTATCAACGAAGAGACCGAGGCTTTTTATTTCGATATCACCTGCGCGTGGGACGTAAAGGAGCACACAAGCGACCCCGTTACCGCAAAGCGGCTCTATAACGCCATCGATACGGCGGCCCACGTGCCGGACTACGACGCGGGCAAAGAGCGCTTTTATGCCGACGTGCCCAAAGCCCGGCAGGCGCTGCGGGAGGCGCTTGATAGGATCCCTTATGCCGTGCCCGGCGGCGTGGTGCTCACGGGGCACAGCCATCTGGACGTGGCGTGGCTGTGGACGGTGAACGAGATCACCCGCAAGTGCGCCCGCACCTTCGCCAACAATCTGGCGCTGATGGACGCGTATCCGGATTTTAAGTTTACCCAGAGCCAGGCGGCGGTATACTATTATATAAAAGAATACTATCCCGAGCTGTTCCCGAAAATTCAGGAAAAGGTGAAAAGCGGACAGTGGGAGATCACCGGCAACACCTGGGTGGAGGCGGACACGAACCTGGCCTCCGGCGAAAGCCTGATCCGCCAGCTCCTCTACGGCCGGGAATTTTTCCTGAAGGAATTCGGCGTCTGTTCCGATATCTACTGGCTGCCCGACTGTTTCGGCTTCACGGCCGCTCTGCCGCAGATCATCAACCGCTCCGGCATGAAATATTTCTTCACCTCCAAGCTGCAGAACAACGATACCAATGAATTCCCCATGAGCGTCTTCCGCTGGCGGTCCCATTCGGGCCACGAGGTGCTGGCCTATATGCAGAAGATCGGCTACGGCGGCGAGGCGGACGCCCGCTATATCACCGCGGTGCGCGAGCGCAACAGCCAGAACGACCTTGTGGATCTCACCATGGGCAATTTCGGCTACGGCGACGGGGGCGGCGGCTGCACCTACAATATGGTGGAGCGCATGCGGCGGTACAGGGAGATCCCGGGGATGCCCGAAACGAGGATCGGCACCGCGGCGGAATTTTTCGCTTCCGCGGAAGCGGCGAAGGACGAGCTGCCCGTGTGGGACGGCGAGATGTATTACGAGAACCACCGGGGCACGTTTACCAGTCAGGCGTTTGTAAAAGAAAACAACCGCCGGGGAGAATACCTGCTGCGGCGCGCCGAGCTGCTGAGCGTGCTCACCGGCGACTACGAAAAAGAAGAGCTGGAGGCTCTGTGGCGCATCCTGCTTACCAATCAGTTCCACGATATCCTGCCCGGTTCCTCCATCCACGAGGTCTATGAAAACACCCGGAAGGAATACGCCGACCTGCATTCCCGGGGCGAGGCGCTGGTAAAACGGCAGCTTAACAAGCTCACCACCGCTTATGCGGGCGACAATACCGTGGCCGTGTGGAACTTTTTGCCCTGGGCGGTCACCGACGCCGTGGACGTGCAGGTGCCCAAAGGCTTCACCGGCGTGTTCGATAAGAGCGGCAGGGCCATGCGCAGCAGTGTGAAAGAGGCGGAGGACCACAACGTGCTCACCTTTATCGCCGAGGACGTGCCCGCCGTCGGCTGCAGGATCTATAACCTGAGCAACTTTGAGCTTTGCGTGCAGACGGTGACGGTGGAAAAAGACCGGCTGGAGAACGAGTTCCTGCGGGTCATGCTGGATGCGTCCGGCGCGATCACATCCGTGTATGATAAAGAAAACGAACGGGAGATCCTCGCCGGCGGCGGCAACCGCCTGAGCATTTCGCACGACAAGCCCGTGCACGAAAGCGCCTGGAACCTCGAAAGCGACTATCAGCTCCACATGGATTATCTGAACGCCGCCGGGGTGACGGTGGCGGAAAGCTCCGCCGTGCGCGGCGCGGTGCGGGTGGAATACGAATATCACGATTCGAAAATCACGCAGGAGATCGCGCTGAATGCCGGCGCGCGGCATCTGGATTTTATTACCCACGTGGATTGGAAGGAACGCGAAAAGGTGCTTAAAGCTGAGTTCCCGCTGGCGCTCAGAGCCCGCTATTCCGCCTTTGAGGTGGCCCACGGCGCGCTGGAACGGCCCACCTTCGCCAACAATTCCTTTGAGCAGGCCATGTTTGAGTGCTGCGCCCATAAGTGGGTGGATCTGGGCGAGAGCGACTACGGCGTTTCGTTGCTCAATAACTGCAAATACGGCCACGACGTCCGCGGGAACCTGATGCGGATCACCCTGATGCGCGGCCCTGTGCTGCCGGATCGTACCGGCGATATCTGCGAGCAGGATTTCGTTTACAGCCTCTTCCCCCACAAGGGGAGCTGGTGCGACGCCGGCACGGTGAAGGAAGCCCAGCGGCTGAACGAGCCGCTGCGGGCGCAGTACTACGCCCGGGGCGAGGAGAAGGGCAGGGCGCATTCCTGGCTTTCGCTGGATAACGACGGCGTGGTGCTGGACGCCGTGAAGCAGGCGCAGGACGGTGAAGGCGTGATCGTGCGGGTATATGAGGCTCTGCGGCGGCATACGGCGGCAACGCTCACGCTGCCTGCTCCCGTGCAAGCGGCGTTTGCGTGCAATCTCATGGAGGAAAACGAGCGTCCGCTTCCGGCCGACGGCAGAACGCTGCGGTTCGAAATCGCGCCTTTTGAGGTAAAAACCTTCCGTTTTGTTTTTTAATAAATTTGCTTGATTTTGTTGATTGATTAATAAAACTGATTAATGTTATTGAAAAAATCGAACGATGAATTATTACAAAGTTGTTGCAAACTATTGACTTGTATCTGAAAATATGCTATTTTTTTCACGTTCAACAGGCGGCTCCGGCCGCCGGGACTAAAGATTTTTCAGGAGGAAACAACATGAAAAAGTTTACCAAGATTCTTGCGTTGATCCTTTGCTTTGCCATGATCGCCGCCTTCGCGGCCTGCGGCAACAAAGCCGACAACGGAAACGACACTGCCGATACCACGGCTGCCGGCGACGCGACCGATACCAATACCGATTCCGCTTCCGGCACCTTTAAGCTTGGCTTTATCGGCCCCCTGACCGGCGGCGCCGCGATTTACGGCAACGCTGCGAAGAACGGCGCCCAGATCGCTGTTGACGAGATCAACGCCAAGGGCGGCATCCAGTTCGAGTACAATCCGCAGGACGACGCGCACGACGCGGAGCAGTCCGTGAACGCCTACAACACCCTTGTTGACTGGGGTATGCAGGCGCTGATCGGCCCCGTGACCACCACGCCCGCCATCGCCGTTTCGGCTGAAGCGAACGAAAACAGAGTGTTCTGCCTGACGCCTTCCGCTTCTTCCACCGACGTCATCGACAACAACGACGTGATGTATCAGGTCTGCTTCACCGACCCCAACCAGGGCACCGGCTCCGCCGACTATATCGCCGAGAACTATGAAGGCAAGACCGTGGCTGTGATCTATAAGAACGACGACGCTTATTCGCAGGGCATCCGCGACACGTTCGTGAAAGAAGCCGAAGCGAAGGGCATCGAGGTCGTATACGAAGGCACCTTCACCGAGGCGACCTCCACCGACTTCTCCGTACAGGTGACCGCAGCGCAGTCCGCAAACGCCGACATCGTCTTCCTGCCCATTTATTATCAGCCCGCTTCCGTCATCCTGAAGCAGGCCGCCGATATCGACTATGCGCCCATCTTCTTCGGTGTGGACGGCATGGACGGCATCCTGACCATGGAAGGCTTTGACGCTTCTCTTGCCGAGGGCGTTATGCTGCTG
>CACZOP010000128.1 GCA_902782845.1 Oscillospiraceae bacterium
TATGTGAAACCGACGATCAGCAATCCGAATATCATCGTCGGGGATTTTACGTATATTGCCGATGCGGAGTTTGAGAGCCACGTAACACACCATTATGATTTCATCGGGGACAAGCTCATTATCGGCAAATTCTGCCAGATCGCGTCCGGCGTTGAATTCGTTATGAACGGGGCAAACCACCAGATGAACGCCGTTACCACTTTCCCGTTCTATACGCTGGAGGGCTGGAACATGAATCCGCCGACGAAGTCGGATTTGCCGATCAAGGGCGATACGGTGATCGGGAATGATGTGTGGATCGGTCAGAACGCGGTGATCCTGCCCGGTGTGCAAATCGGCGACGGCGCGATTATCGGCGCAAACAGCGTGGTCGGCAGCGACGTTTCTCCGTATACGGTCGTCGCTGGGAATCCGGCGCGGGAGATCCGGAAGCGTTTTGACGACAGCCTGATCCGGCTGTTGCTGGAGTTTAAGTGGTGGGAAAAGCCAGTGGAAGAAATAGACCGGTTGATACCGATCCTCACCTCCGGCGACATAAAAACGGCAGAGCGCACGCTTGCCGCTTCAATGCGTGATGCGCCGGAAAAAACGTGACCCCGAAAAAAGAAAAAACTCTGCTTTTACCGTCGTCAGTATCCGACAGGTGAAAGCAGAGTTTTTGTTTTATTGGTTTTTCAGAAGAATATACGGATCTTTCTTAAGCGCTGCCGCTTTTTGCAGCCGGCGATCTTCAGCTGTTCCAGCATGCCGATGTAGATGCACAGGATGCTCAAAAGCCCCATCATCAGGGCAAAGGTCTGGCTGACCCGGGAGTAGAGCATGATCTGAAACGCGACCGCAAGAATAAAGATCACGATGCAGGCAAGAATGATCATAACACAGCCGGCAATCAGAACGCGCCGCGCTGTTTTTTTTATTTTGCCCGTGGCGACCGAAACGGAATAAAAAAGGTAGGGGATCATCCCTATAAAAATAAAGATGGGGTAGGTTTCTTTTACGCCGACTTCCACCCGCAGCAGCTGATTTACCAAAAGGGAAACGAAATAGATGGTCGGCGGATAGATCAGGATCGCGGGGCGGTCCATCGCCATGGTAATGGCATAGCAGCCAAACGTAACTGCCGCCGTAAAAGGAATAACGACGTCGAATATGACCGATAACAGATTGTGCTGCATCAAAATCAACTGCAAGAGCAGAAAAAAGCATGACATCAATGAGCAAATAACGGCGTGCAGCACGTTTTTATGAGAAAAAACGAATGCCGGCATTTCTCTCAGCGGCATAGGATTGCTCCCTTCACATCATTTTCTTTATTATAATAAATAATAACAAAAAACGCAAGTCTTTTTGTTTTGTACCTCTTTAATTGTTACAATATTGTCATTAGTTTTTCTTTTCTTATCTTTATGTTTCAGTGGCATATTGCGAATACTAACGGTATGTATGCATTGAAAGAAAGAGATAGAAAAAGCCGTTCGGCTTTCAGACCCGTGTTTTGCGTTGTTTTTTTCTTTATAAGTATCTGCGGCCTTATATTGCGTCTGCTCTTTCTGCAGGCAAATCGGAATTTAACGGCTGCGGACGTCAGCGAACGATTTGTGCAAGTCGATTCCTCCCGCGGATACATTTACGACAGGAATCTGCTGCCGCTGGTGAACGACACGGCAGAGAACACCGCCGTGACGCTTCTGCCGGGAGCGGATGGCGGAACCGCTGCCGCGCGGGTCGCAATCAGAGCTTTTCAGCCGTATGGAATAAAAGCGGATACACTCAAGGTTAAAGACGCCTGCGTGCTGTTTGAAACGGAAAAAGAGATCCCGCAAACCGAAACGGCGGTCAATATCAAACGTGTCGTGCGCTACGGTACGGATAACGTGTGCCGACATCTGATCGGCTATCTGGACGCGGACGGTCACGGCGTTTGCGGAATAGAAAAATCCTTTGACCGTTTGCTGATGGAATCAAAGGGAAGCGTGGGCGTCCGTTATTATGCGGATGCGGCGGGCCGGGCGCTGATCGGAAAAGCGCTCCGTGTGGACGACCGGAATTATAACGATCCCGCGGGCGTGGTTTTAACGATCGACCGGCGGCTGCAGAAGATCGCTGACTCCGCCATGAAAAGCGCCGGGATCGAAAAAGGCGCAGCCGTGATTCTGGATGTCGCCGATTCGGCAATTCTTGCGAGTGTGAGCGTTCCTGAATACAGGCTGGACGATATGGAACGCGCGCTGACGGATCCCGCGCTCCCGTATCTGAACCGTGCGCTGGAAGCGTATCCGGTGGGCTCGGTATTCAAGCCGTTTGTGGCTGCCGCTGCCATTGACCGCTCTGTTTCTACCGACGGCGTGTTCCGGTGTGAAGGCAGTATCGGCGTGGACGGGGAAGTTTTCGGCTGTTTTCAGCGGAACGCGCATGGAGAGATGGATCTGAACAAAGCCGTTTGTAATTCCTGCAACACCTATTTTATTGATCTCGGATCTCGTGTCGGTGCGGAAGCCCTGCTGTCAACGGCGCGCGCCTTCGGCTTCGGCAGCCCGATTGATCTGACTGGCCAAATTCACTGTGCAAGCGGGAATCTGCCGGAGAAAGACGCATTGTCCCTGCCCGCTGCTCTGGCGAATTTCAGCTTCGGGCAGGGGGATCTCCTTGCCGCCCCGCTGCAGCTTGCCGCGGCCTATGGAGCGCTTGCCCGCGGCGGAGCGTACAAACCGCCGTACCTGATGAAGGCTGTGGTGAACAAAGAACTGCACGAGACCGCATATTATCTGCCCGAAAGCGGACAAACAGCGGCGCAGACCTCCACGTGCCGGCGCATCTGTGAAAGTCTGCGGGAAAACATGCTGTCCGGAACCGGCGTTCAGGGGAGATCTCCCTATGTGACCGCGGCGGGAAAAACGGCGACGGCGCAGACAGGGGATTTTGACGAAAACGGCAAAGAACGGTTATGCACCTGGTTTTGCGGTTTTTTCCCTTATGAAACGCCGCGTTACGTGGTGGTTGTGTTCAATGAGGACGGAAGCACCGCGGCCGAAGACTGCGCGCCGGTATTTCGGGAAATTTCGGCGCGCATCTGCCGCGCCGTCCCGAACGACTGACGCCGGGATTTCTTTGTGGGATCACAGCAGGATCGGTTGGATCTGTTTGTGCTGCAGCGCCGCTTTCAGCGCGGGTTCGATCCGCGTAAAATCCGCAACGACGGAGTTCGGTTTTTCTTCCGGCGCATCCTGACGATAGGGGACGAAATAAATATGCTTGTAGTTCTGCAGCGCGCCGATGTTTTTCGCCGCCGCCGAGAGCGCGTCGTTGGTTGAAACCGCGATCAGCAGCGGCCGGCCGTTCCGCAGATGGGATTTTGCGGCCAGCGTCACGGGGGTGTCGGCGATCCCGCAGGCGAGCTTTGCAAGGGTGTTGCCCGTGCAGGGGGCAACGATCAGCGCGTCCAGCAGCTGTTTGGGGCCGATGGGCTCCGCAGCGGGGATATCTGCGATGATTTCCCGTCCGGCGATCGTTCTGATCCGATTGCGGAAATCTTCCGCTTTCCCGAAACGCGTGTCGGTGCCGTATGCCATTGCGCTCATGATCGGGTGCAGCTCGCAGCCGGCGTCCCGGAGCTTTTGCATTTCGGGCAGCACGCGGTGAAATGTGCAGAAGGAACCGCAGAACGCGAAGCCGACGTGTGGGTGGTCCATATTCTCACCTCCGAATTTTTTGTTGAACGGTTTTTGCGATCGCAGCCCCGGCGCTTTTCGGACTGACTTTCCCGGGAAGCGAAAAAGCCTTGCAAACGCGGAATCCGAGGTCGGACGCCGCCCCGAAATCGATGCCGTAGGGCGCGCTTGCGGCTTCTATCAATAAACAGTCTCTGTTCAATCGGGAAAGCGGTGTCTCTGTTAAGATCTGCGCCGGCGCGGTGTTGACGATACAGTCGAACCGCAGATCCTCACACAGGGCGTCCGGCAGTTTTTTCGCAGTATATCCTGCCGCGGCAGCTTTTGCAAGCTGCAGGGGAGCGCGCGCAAACACTGTGATTCTTGCGCCGCAGGAATGTAAAAGCGCCGCGGTATAGAATGCGATCCTGCCGAAGCCGATCAGCGCGATCCCGGCGTTCAGCAGCGCCGAAGGGAGTTCGTCCACAATGATCCCCAGCAGTCCCTCCGCCGTTAAACGCGCGTTGTATAAAGTCAGCGCTTCATCGCTGAAATAATCGTATACCCGCGTCCCGTGCAGGGCGATTTTTGCCATCGTTTTCCGATCTGCGTTCCCGATAAAAACCAACTGTCCGCTCTGAAAGGCGTCCGTTACCGTCTGCATCGGGAGAGGAGCTTCCGCAAACGGCGCGTAGACCGTTTTGTTGTTTTTGGTAAAGGGGAGCGGCAGCACCGTAACGTCGGTCCGGAGCGCGTCGCTCAACGGGATCTGCGGCAGCATGGCGGGGAATGCGTCAAAGCATTCGAATCCGCAGAGTGAAACGTCATATCCGAAGGATTGCAGCGCGGCGGCGGCATAGACCTGTCGTGTGTCTCCGCCGATCACCGCAAGTTTTATCTGATCCATTCTTTCTTCCTCCTCGTTCTCAGCATATGCAGGCGGTTCTGAGACGTGAACAGATCGATTTCAATCTCCGGCAGCGAAGATTTTTGAAAAAACGCTTGACAAATCTATGAAACAGGGGTATAGTATAAGTAAAGTTAGCACTCTTTTTGTTAGAGTGCTAAATCTCATAAAAGGATGTGTTTTTGATGAAGAAAAAACAGTTCAAGGCCGAGAGCAAAAAGCTTTTGGATATGATGATCAATTCGATCTATACGCACAAGGAGATTTTCCTTAGGGAACTGATTTCCAACGCCAGCGACGCGGTGGATAAGCTCTATTTCCGTTCCCTCACCGACGATACGGTCGCCCTGAAAAAAGAGGATTTTTATATCCGTATCACGCCGGATAAAGAGGCGCGCACGCTCACGATCTCCGATAACGGCATCGGTATGACAGCCGAGGAGCTGGAAAATAATCTGGGGGTGATCGCGAAAAGCGGTTCCAAGGCGTTCCGTGAGGAAAATGAAGCCGGCGACAGCAATATCGAGATCATCGGCCAATTCGGCGTGGGCTTTTATTCCGCGTTCATGGTCAGCAAGAAAGTGAAGGTGATCTCCCGCGCGTTCGGCGCCGAATCCGCCAACTGCTGGGAAAGCGACGGCTCCGACGGTTATACCGTCACGCCCGCGGAGAAAGATTCTGTCGGTACCGACGTGATCCTTTATATCAGCGACGATACCGAAGAAGTAAAGTACGAAGAATTTCTCGATACCTACCGTCTTTCCGCGCTGGTAAAGAAGTATTCCAATTATATCCGTTATCCCATCAAAATGGAAGTTTCCAGCACAAAGCCGGTGGAGGGGAAAGAAGGGGAGTACGAGACGGTCACCGAAGACCGCACCCTCAACAGCATGCTGCCGCTGTGGAAGAAAAACAAATCCGAGATCTCGCAGGAGGAATACGACGCTTTTTATAAAGAAGTCTATTATGATTACGAAGCGCCTCTGCGTGTGATCCATTCAAAAACCGAGGGCCAGGCGACCTACAACGCGCTGCTCTTTATTCCTTCCCACGCGCCCTTCGATTATTATACAAAAGAATATGAAAAAGGTCTGCAGCTCTATTCCAAGGGCGTGCTGATCACCGACAAATGCGCGGATCTGCTGCCCGATTATTTTAATTTCGTGCGCGGCCTGGTCGACAGTGAGGATCTCTCGCTGAATATTTCCCGCGAGGTATTGCAGCACGATCATCAGCTGAAGCTGATCGCCAGAACCATAGAAAAGAAGATCAAATCCGAGCTGCTGAAAATGCGGAATACCGACAGGGAAAAATATGAGCAGTTCTTTACGGCGTTCGGCACCTCCATCAAATTCGGCGTGTACAGCGACTACGGCGTGCATAAGGACGAATTGACCGATCTTTTGCTGTTCAAGTCTTCTTACGAAAACAAATACGTAACCCTCGCGGAATACAAAGAGCGAATGAAAGAGGGGCAGACGTCCATCTATTACGCCTCCGGCGAGAGTCAGGAAAAGATAGATATGCTGCCGCAGACCGAAGCCGCAAAAGATAAGGGCTATGAGATTCTGTATCTCACCGACTACGTGGACGAATTCGCCGTGAAAACGCTGATGCAGTATGAGGAAAAGAAATTCGTGAATATCTGCGACGCCGAGGCGGATTTTGATACGGAAGAAGAAAAGGAAGAACTGAAAAACGACAACGACGCGAGCGAAGAGATGTTTGCCTTTATGAAGGAAACGCTTGGAGACGCAGTCGAGAAGGTTCGCTTTACCCATAAGCTGAAAACGCACCCCGTCTGCCTGTCAAGCGAAGGTATGCTTTCCGCCGAAATGGAAAAGGTGCTCAATTCCATGCCCGGCAACAACGGCGTAAAGGCGGAGCTGGCGCTGGAGATCAACGCGAATCATCCCATTGCCGAAAAGCTGAAGGCGCTTTATGCCGAGGACAAGGATACGCTGGCAAAGTACACAAAACTCCTCTACGGCGAAGCCCGGCTCATCGGCGGTATGCAGATCGAAAATCCCGTTGAGTTTTCCACGCTTGTCTGCGAGCTGATGTAAGGTTCTTTTTCGCTTTACAATTTGATCGGAATCGTGTATAATGGAGTCGGCCGGAGCGATCCGACCGGCTCGTTTCATCAAAAGAAACAGGATCTCCGGCGGAGCGGAGGAGGATGCGTACATGACAAGAAAAGAAGAGATTATAGCCGCCTATAAGGATATCGGGAAAGACCGCAGCCTGTATGACGGAATGATGGCGGGAACAAGCCTCGTCGGCAGGGTCCTTATGAAGAAAATATGGAATATGACGCCGGATGACGCGCTGGAATACCGCGCGCGTGCGCTTGAGGCGATTCCTGCCGATTTCAACGGCGCGCTGCTGGAGGTGCCGGTGGGAACCGGTATTTTATCCATGCCGGTATGGAAAACGCTGCCTGATGCGGAGATCACCTGCATGGATATTTCCGAAAACATGATGTTCATGGCGAGAGAACGGGCGGAAATGACGGATGTCCGTAATATCCATTTCGTTCAGGGGGACGCAGCCGCCATGCCTTTCGGCGATGAGAGCTTTGACGTTGTCGTTTCGATGAACGGGTTCCATGCATTTTCGGATAAAGAGGCTGCATTTGACGAGGTCTTTCGTGTGCTGAAGCCCGGCGGACTGTTTTGCGGCTGTTTCTATTGCGAGGGCAGAAACGCGCATACCGATAAGATGGTGCGCCGTTATTACGTGCGGACAGGCTCCTTTATCCCGCCCTTTGAGACCCCGGAAAGCCTGCGCCGACGGTTGGAGGCGCGTTATGCGGAAACGGACGTGTCGAACGTGAAAAGCATTGTCTGCTTCCGCTGCAGAAAATAACGCGCAAGCGGTAGACGTTACCGATCCTTCAAACTATCATACAGATAATAAAAGAACAAGGAGACCGGTTTGTTGCCGATCTCCTTGATTTTATATTTTGGTTTTGACGACGGATCAATCCTCGTCGTCCGCCATGCTGGATTCTTCGATCACCTTCTGCGCGACGTTGGCGGGCGCTTCTTCATATCTGGCGAATTCCAGAGTGAAGTGACCTCTGCCTGCGGTAACGGAGCGAAGGATGGTGGAGAAGTCGCCCATTTCAGCCATGGGCACTTCCGCCTCCAGCATCTGCATCTTCGGCTCGTCGGCGGGGCCCATGCCCAGCACTCTGCCGCGACGCTTGGTGATGTCGCCCATAATGTCGCCCAGGTTGTCGTCGGGCATATAGGCCTTCAGGGTGCCGATGGGTTCCAGAATGGCGGGATTCGCGGTATCCTTCAGCTGCTTGAACGCAAGCGAAGCCGCGGTTTTGAACGCCATTTCGGAGGAGTCAACGGGGTGATAGGAACCGTCGTACAGCGTGGCTTTCAAACCCACCACGGGATATCCCGCAACGATACCTCTGGTTACGCAGTCACGCAAGCCCTTTTCAACGGCCGGGAAGAAGTTCTTGGGCACGGAGCCGCCGAACACTTCTTCTGCGAATACGAGATCCTGTTCCTCGCAGGGCTCAAACCGGATCCAGACGTCGCCGAACTGGCCGTGGCCGCCGGACTGCTTCTTATGTCTTCCGTGGATCTCAACGCGCTTTTTGATCGTTTCTCTGTAGGCCACGCGCGGAATGGAAAGATCCACCTCGACGCCGAATTTCGCCTTCAGCTTGGCAACGATCAGATCCAGATGCTGTTCGCCGAGACCGGCAAGGATCTGTTCTCTGGTTTCTTCGTTGGTGTAGTATCTGATGGCGGGATCCTCGTCGGAGAGCTTTTTGAGACCCTGCGCCACTTTTTCTTCTTCGCCCTTCTTGCGGACGTTGACGCACATCTGCAGGCAGGGGTTCGGGAACACGGGACCGGCCAGATTCAGGATGTTCTTTTCACCGCAAAGGGTGTCGCCGGTTTTGAAGTCGTCGAGCTTGGTGATAACGCCGATGTCGCCCGCGACGATTGCGCTGGTGTCTTCGGTTTTACCGCCCTTGGCGATCAGCATCTTGCCCATTCTCTGGATGGAGGCGGTTCTGGCGCAGAAGCAGGCGACGTCGTTTGTGATCTTGCCCGAAACCACTTTAACATAGCTCATTTTGCCTACGAACGGGTCGGCAACGGTTTTGAAGCAGATCGCGGCAAGCGGTCCGTTTTCGTCGCATTTGAGCTCCACTTCGTTGTCGGAAGCGTCAACTGCGATCTCGGTTCTCGCCGTGGGAGCGGGAGCGAGCTTTACGATACCGTTGAGTACCAGATCCACTGCGTCCATGGTATAGCCTGCACAGGCATATACGGGCATTACCGAACCGTCGGCAACGCCGGTGGAAAGCGCGGAGACGATCTCTTCGTGGGTCAGCTCTTCGCCGTCGAAATACTTCATCATCAGCTCTTCGTCAACCGAAGCCACGGATTCGATGAACGCTTCGTGAATTTCAGAGATGCGGGCGTCGTCGGGGATCGGAACCTCGGCGGCTTTACCGTTGGTATACTTAAACGCTTTGTTCTGCAGGAAGTTGACGTAGGAAGACACCTTGTCGCCTTCCATATAGGGTACCACGATGGGGCAGACCTGCGCGCCGTATTCTTCCTTCAGGGCGTCCAGTGTTTTATAAAAATCGCTGTGCTCGGCGTCGCAGCGGGAAACCACCGCGTATTTCGCCATGCTGCGGGCGGCGGCGGCTTTATAGGCCTTTTCGGCGCCCACGTCCACGCCGGAACCTGCGGAGAGCACGATCAGCGCCGTTTCGGCGGCGCGCATACCTTCGCATACGCCGGATTCAAAATCGAACAGACCGGGCGTGTCGATAATATTCACTTTGGTATTGAGCCACTCAACGGGGCAAACAGCGGAAGCAACGGAATTCTTGCGGCGTTTTTCTTCGGGGTCGAAGTCCATGACCGTGTTGCCGTCGAGCACGCGGCCGAGACGGTCGGACGCGCCTGCAATGTAGAGCATCGCTTCTGCAAGCGAGGTTTTGCCTCTGCCGCCGTGACCGGCGATCACAACGTTACGGATAGAATCAGCATTGTAGAGTTTCAAAGTTTCAAACCTCCTGTGATATTTGGGATTTCTTTTAATTCTGCGTTGGTTGATCTGTGACTGTTGCTGGTAATAGTCAATACAACATATCAAATTGCATTATATCATAAGGACGCGCGCATTTCAAGAGAAAATTTTGTTATTTCCACAAATTTTGTAAAACAGCCGATCTGATTTTGGCATAATTCATAATATCTTTTGAATAATTCTAAATTAGAAATATACAAAAATCGTTTTGTGTTAATATAAAACTTGATGTATTGTGCATTCCGTATTAACAATATTGACAGAAGGTGATGCTTTGGATTATCGGGTGATGGAGGTCAAAGAACGCCTGCAGGCGGATAATCTCGCCGCGGCGGACGGAACCCGAAAAAAACTGAAGGAGAGCGGCGCGTATTTCATCAATCTGATGGGATCGCCCGGCGCGGGGAAAACCTCGGTGCTGCTGCGGCTCATCGGGCTGCTCGGCAGCAGATACCGGATCGGCGTGATGGAAGCGGACGTGGACGCGGACGTGGACGCCGCAGCCGTTTCGCAGGCGGGCGCCAGGGTGATCCAGCTCCATACCGCCGGGCTCTGTCACATGGACGCCGATATGACCGCCAGAGGGCTTGAAGCCATGGGGATCGACGGGCTGGATCTTATTTTTCTCGAGAATATCGGGAATCTCGTCTGCCCGGCGGAGTTTGAGGTCGGCGCGGATCTTCGCATGATGCTGCTCTCGGTTCCCGAGGGAGACGACAAACCGCTGAAATATCCGTTGATGTTTTCCGTCAGCGATGTGCTGCTGCTGAACAAGATGGATACGGCGCCGATCTTTGATTTTGACGCCCGGAAGGCGACGGCGCGGGCGAAGGCGCTGAATGAAAAAATAGAGGTGTTCCCGGTTTCGGCGAAAACCGGAGACGGTTTTGAGGCGGTCGCCGCGCTGATTTCACGGAAGCTGGAAGAAAGGAACGGACGATGAAAATAATTAAGCTGGATGCAAGCGTTACCGCGTCCAACGATCAGGACGCCGAAGCGCTGCGGGCGCGGCTGCGCGAATGCGGCACGCTGCTTGTAAACGTGATGAGTTCCGCGGGCGCCGGCAAAACCACGCTGCTTTCCCGCCTGATCTGCGATATGCCGGAGCGGAAGATCGCGGTGATGGAAGCGGATATCGAATCCGATGTGGACGCAAAAAAAATCGAAGCCCTCGGCGCGACTGCAGTGCAGGTGCACACCTCCGGCATGTGCCATATGGACGCCGGCATGACGACGGCAGCGTTTGACGCGCTGGAAGAAAACGACGTGGACTTCGCTTTTCTCGAAAACGTGGGGAATCTGATCTGCCCTGCGGAATACGACACCGGCGCCGGCGTCAATCTGATGCTGCTCTCGGTGCCGGAGGGGGACGATAAACCCCTGAAATATCCGTTGATGTTCCAAAAAAGCGACGCGCTGGCGATCACGAAAACCGACGCATTGCCTTATTTTACATTCAATGTGGAACAGTGTGTTGCCCGCGCAAAAAAGCTGAATCCGGATATCGCCGTATTCCCGGTCTGCGCGAAAACCGGCGACGGCATGGGGCCGCTGGAGGACTGGCTGAGAGCCCGCCTGCAGGCGTGGAGAAACACGATCTGAACGATACAAACGATGCAATAGTCAATAACAAATAAAACACTATTATAGGAGGGCAATCAATGAAGCCGCAAAAAAACCGCATGATCAATGAAAGGGATTTTGTGCAGGATCCGAATTACAGGGCGCCTGACAAAGAAAAAGAAAAGCTGATTCTCAAGCTCGGCACCATGATCACCGACCGGTATCTTGTAAAATATACCCGCTCCATGGGGACGGACGACCCCGAATACTGGGCGCTGGACGCCGTGATCACAAAAGAAGAGGCGCAGTTCCTGCTGAATTTTAAAAAGACGCGTGTTCCCTATGATATCGAAACCCTTGCCGGGATGAACCACATGAGCGTGAAAGAGTGTCAGAAGATGGTGGATCATCTTCTGTGGGTCGGTTTGCTCGAAATGACCCGCGAAGGTCCCGAAAAGAAAAAGCACTATAATCTGCCGATCTTCGTGCCCGGCTCCGCCGAATTCATGATGATGAACGACGAGCTCACCGCTCAGCACCCGGAGCTTGCCACGTTCTTTAACCTGATGACCCAGATGCCTCTGGAAAACGTCACGCCCATGATCCCGCCCGGAGGCGCAGGCGTCGGCATGCACGTGATCCCGGTGGAGAAGGCGATCGAGCATGAAAATCAGTCGGCAAGCGTAGAACATATTTCCCATTGGCTCAGCAAATACGATAAGTATTCCGTCGGCCAGTGCACCTGCCGTAAACAGCAGACCATGCGCGGAGAAGGCAGCGGCGAGATCAACGGCGAATTCTGCATGGGCGTGGGCGATATGGCGGAATACTGTGTGGACCGCGGTATGGGCAGATACATCACCTATGAAGAAGCGCTGGAGATCCTGGAACGAGCCGAACGGCACGGCTTTGTGCATCAGATCACCAATATCGACGGCGAGGAAAAAATCGTCGCCATTTGCAACTGCGCGCCCGGCGTTTGCAACGCCCTCAGAACCAGTCAGCTGTATAACACGCCGAATATGTCCCGCTCCGCCTACCGGGCGCACGTGGAAAAAGCAAACTGCGTGGCCTGCGGCAAATGCGTGGAGGTCTGCCCCGTGGGCGCCGCCAAGCTCGGTCAGAAGCTCTGCACAAAACACGGCGAAGTGGAATACCCCGTGACTGAGCTGCCCGACAATAAAAAGTGGACGGCGGACAACTGGAATCCCAACTACCGTGAAGACGCAAAAATCAACTGCTACGATACCGGTACCGCACCCTGCAAAACCGCCTGTCCGGCGCATCTTGCCGTTCAGGGCTACGTAAAAATGGCTGCGGAGGGAAGGTATCTGGAAGCCCTGAAGCTCATTAAACAGGATAACCCGCTGCCTGCTGTCTGCGGCGCGGTCTGCAACCGTCGCTGCGAGGACGCCTGCACCCGCGGTACCGTGGACGAGCCCATCGCCATCGACGAGATCAAAAAGTTTATTGCGGCGCAGGAGCTGCACGCCGAAAAACGGTTTGTACCGATTTGCGAAAAAGACGACGGCGGCATGTGGGGCCCCGATTATAAAATGGCTGTGATCGGCGCGGGCCCCGCCGGACTTTCGTGTGCATATTATCTTCGTACCCGCGGCTACGACGTCACGGTGTTTGAAAAAGAGGAACGCCCCGGCGGAATGCTTGTCTACGGCATCCCGAATTTCCGTCTTGAAAAAGACGTGATCGACGCTGAGATCGACGTGCTGCGCCAGATGGGCGTGGAATTCCGCTGCGGTGTTGAGGTCGGTAAAGACGTGACCATTCCGTCTCTGCGAAAAGAAGGCTACAAAGCGTTCTACCTCGCCATCGGTATGCAGGGCGGCAGAATGGCGGGCGTGCCCGGGGAGGATGCGTCCGGCGTGGAATCCGGCGTCTCGTTCCTGCGGCGCATCAACGCAGACAGCACGCTGAAGCTTGACGGCGACGTGGTGGTCGTGGGCGGCGGTAACGTGGCTGTGGATGTGGCCCGGAGCGCCGTCCGCGCGGCTTCCGGCAAGGTGACGATGCTTTGCCTTGAAAGCGAAGCCGAAATGCCCGCCGCAAAGGATGAAGTGGATGAAGCCGTCGCCGAGGGGATCGAAGTGAAAAACGGCTGGGGTCCGAAAGAGATCCTTGTGGAAGACGGCAAGGTGACCGGCGTCGTTTTCAGACGCTGCGTCCGTGTGTTTGACGATAACCGCCGTTTTGCTCCCGTATATGATGATGACGACACCGTTACGGTGCCTTGCTCCAACGTGTTGATGGCCATCGGTCAGAGCGCAGTCTGGGGCGGCCTGCTGAAAGACACAAAGGTAGAGCTGCGTCCCAACGGCACGGTGGTGCATGATCCGGAGACCTTTGAAACCGCGGAGTCCGATATCTTTGTGGGCGGCGATATCGGCCACGGCGCGCGTTTTGCCATCGACGCCATTGCCGACGGAAAAAAAGGCTGCGAAAGCATGCACCGCAGTGTACACGCGGGGCAGTCACAGACCATCGCGCGCGACAAGCGTGAATTCATCGAGCTGAACAAAGACGATATCGTGATCGAGAGCTTTGATAACGCCAAACGCCAGACGCCCGGGCATAAAAAAGGTAAGGCCACCGAGACCTTCAGCGATCTGCGTCTGCCGCTTACCGAGGAGCAGGTGAAGATCGAAGCCGCCCGCTGCCTTGGCTGCGGCGCAACCGTTGTGGATCTGAACCGCTGCATCGGCTGCGGTCTTTGCACCACCCGCTGCGAATTCGACGCTATCCATCTCAGCCGCGACATTCCCGCCGCCTCCGATATGGTGCGGTGCGAGGACAAGCTGATGAAGGTCGGTCCCTATGCCTTGAAGCGGATCGTTAAGACCACGTTCGGAGGAAAAAAATAAGCGATGCACGAAATGGGGATCGTTCTGCATCTGGCGAAAACGCTGGATCAGACTGCCGAAGAAGAAAAGCTTACGTCCATTGCCAAAGTCGTTTTGCAGGTGGGCGAGGTTTCCGGGATCATAACGGATCTGTTTACGGATTGCTGGGATTATTTCAAGCCCCGCCATCCGGTGCTCAGGGATTGCGAGCTGGTGCTGGAAACCATACCGGCGGTCACATGGTGCGATAACTGTAAACAAAAATACCCGACGGTAAAATACGGGAAGGAATGTCCCTACTGCCATTCCGGCGAGACCTGGCTCCTGGAGGGCAGCGAATGTATCATCAAAGAAATCGAGGCGGAGTAACATGAAGCGACGTCGCACGGATATCACGGTGGAGGATCTCGGCAACGGGATCTTCCGCCTGAACGAGTATGATTTCGCAAATTGCTTTCTTGTGATCGGTTCCGAGAAAGCCTGTCTGATCGACGCCTGCGCGGGGGTTGCGGATATCGGCGCCGTTGTTCGCAGGATCACGACGCTGCCGGTCACGGTGCTGATTACCCACGCGCACGCGGACCATATCGGCGGCGCGGTGTGGTTCCCCGACGTCTATCTGCACCCTGCGGACCTGAAACGCGGAAAAAGCTATTATCGGGCCCCGGCACGGATGTATTTTCTGTATTGCCATAAATATAAAAAGAAAAAATCCGGCGCGAAATACAGCGACGCTTTTCAGCATGCGTATAAACCGCGGCTTCATACGATGGAAGAAGGCGCGCGGTTTTCGCTGGGGGACAGGGAAATCGAGGTGTTTCATACCCCCGGCCATTCTGAAGGTTCTGTGGTGTTCAAAGACAGCAAAACCGGGATCGTTTTCACAGGGGATAACGTAAACCCCATGGTCACACTCCAGTTTCCCGGCGGCGTGACCGTGCGGGAGTGGATCGACGGCGCGGTCAAAACGTTGCGGATCGCGGGCGA
>CACZOP010000129.1 GCA_902782845.1 Oscillospiraceae bacterium
CGTGTTCTCATAAGGGTGTACCTCCGTTATGGATTAATTATTATTATACAATTATAGTATATCTGAAATAAGAACAATTTGCAAGCGTCTTTTTGTTTTTTATACAAAAAACACGGAAACCGTGCGGTGATTTTGGTCGTTTTGCACCGAAATAAAAATCTTTTTCAAACCGCGTAATTCATATGCCTGTGATCTTATGTAAAAATCAAAGCAAAAAATACATAAAAAAATACATACGGCCGGCGTTTCGGCCGTATTTTTTACATTCAACGCAGCCTCCCGTTTTCAAACAAGCGTCCGCATGTAAAAATTTTTACATCCATGTATTTTTCATTTTCATTTTTACATGGCGGGATCGTTGATATATAAGGGCTCGCGGGGTCTATGTATTGTATGTATTTTTTTTTTAAACTCTTTAGTAAAATTTAAAAAAAGAGAAAAAATACAGAATAGGTATGGAGTTGAAATTTTTTTACATTTTTACATGGATCCGACGCCTGTTTGATAACAAAGATCCCATCCGCGCCGTCGGAGACGGAAATGAACGGCAAGTCGGAATATGAAGGACAAAGTTTCCCTTCATACGTACGGCGTATCGGTGCCGTCTTGCAGCGAAAGGATATTTTTGACGGCACTAAGGCGCCGCGCCCGACGGGATGAAATGAGAATCGTTCATTTTCCGATCGTATAAAACATTCCCGCAAATTCCACTTTGTTTACAAAAAAAAACCATGAAGAACCGTTTTAAAAGACCCGTCCTCCGTAAAGGACAGGTCCCGTAAAATGTTTGAGGTTCAGCATCTGCCGTAAAGCGTGTTCCATGCCCGCAAAAGGGCGGGATCCAGGCCTTTTAACTGGTCGTCGGTCACCCGGAAGCTCCAGTTGCCGTGGGCTTCGCCGGGCTTATTGAGGCGGGTATCCGCGCCGTAGTGCAAAAGATCCTGAACGGGGAAGATCGCAAGCCCCGCGTGGGAGCGGAGCATCCCCTGCAGAATGGTATCGTAGCAGGCGTCCCAGTGTTCACCGGCATAGCCGAAATACCGCAGCACCCGTTTGCGGGCGGCCTCGTCCAGCTCCCAGATGTAGCCCAGCAGCGTGTTGTTGTCGTGGGTGCCGGTGTATGCGATGCAGTTGTTGTCAAAATTATGGGGCAGGTGGGGGGAACCGGGGTCGCCCAGAAAGGCGAATTGCAGCACCCGCATCCCGGGCCAGCCGCTTTCTTCCACCAGTTCCCGTACCTCGTCGGTAACGTCGCCCAGATCCTCGGCGATCAGCAGCTTGTCGCCGCAGACCTCCCGCAAGGCGTTTACCAGCGCCATGCCGGGGCCTTTGATCCACTTGCCGTTTCTGGCGGTCTTTTCGGCGGCGGGGATGGAATAATAGGATTCCAGCCCCCGGAAGTGGTCGATGCGCACGCCGTCAAACAGATCGGTCATAAAGCGCATCCGTTCCCGCCACCAGCGGTAGCCGTCCTTTGCCATTTCGTCCCAGTCGTAAAGCGGGTTGCCCCATAGCTGGCCGTCGGCGGCAAAGTAATCCGGCGGCACCCCCGCCACGCAGGAGGGATAGCCGTCCGCCTCCAGCCGGAACAGCTTCGGGGACGCCCAGACGTCCGCGCTGTCCAGCGCCACGTAGATGGGAATATCGCCGATGATCTTCACGCCCTGTTTGTTGGCATAGGCCTTGAGCGCTTTCCATTGGGTAAAGGCCATATACTGGGTAAATTGCCAGGTTTTCAGGGCGTTTTCGTCCGGTTCGTCCACGTTCCACGTCTGCCACTCCCTGAGGCCGTTGGCGTTTTTCAGCGCCATAAAGCGGCAAAAATCCGCCGTGTGGGGATGGGCGCTCAAAAAAGCCTCCAACGCCGCCGTATCCTTGCACCGGGCCGCCGCTTTGGCGAGCAGGGGCAGGCGCTCCGTTTGCAGTCGCCGGAATTCACAGGCGTAGGGCGTTTGCTGCCGCGCCCCCTCCAGCTCCTCTTTTGTGAGCAGCCCGCGTTCATACAGGTCGGGCAGATCGATGAAAAAGGGATTCAGACTGAAGGCGCTGTGGGATTTGTAGGGGGAGTTCACTTCGTCCGGCAGGCAGAAGGGCAGCACCTGCCAGTAGGAAAAGCCGGCCGCGGAAAGCAGGTCGATAAAGCGCTTTGCCTCCGCGCCGAAGGCGCCGCCGGAATAGTCGCCGGGCAGGGAAGACACGTGCAGCAGCACGCCGCTCGCGCGCTTGAGATAGGGCTTGGTCATATCATGGCTCCTTTATAATGATGAATGCGGCGTTCGGAATGCGGAGTTATTGCGTTTTTTTCCATCTGCGTCACCGTTTCAACGGCGGCACCTCTCCCGGCGTGAGAGGCAGGCTCCGCATGAAGGAAGCCGGATCGCCATACCTCCTGGCTCTCCAGCCGGGAGAGCTGTCGCAAAGCGACTGAGAGGGAGGGAATACGATTGCAACGAAGTTGAAGCAATTCCGAATTCCGTATTCTCAATTCCGCATTTTGAAAAATGACCCGCCGCCTCCCGGAAACCGAAAGAACGAAACGGGCCATATTTCTGCAAAAATGATCTTATTTTACGGCTTCTTTCAGCGCGGCGCCGGCTTTGAAAGCGGGAACCTTCGCGGCGGGGACCTTCACGGTCTCGCCGGTTCTGGGATTGCGCGCTTCTTTGGCGGCTCTTTCGCGGACCTCAAAGGTACCAAAGCCGATCAGCTGCACCTTGTCGCCCTTCTTGAGGGACTCTTCCACGGTATCAAGCACAGCCTTCACTGCCTTCTCAGCGTCTTTCTTGGAAAGCGCGGCTTTCTCTGCGACAGCAGCTACAAGTTCGGTCTTGTTCATTGTTTTTCCTCCTGTAATTTTTTATTCCTAAAGCTTTTCAGCCAATGGACAATATAGATGCGGTTTCGGGCTTTCGGGATCCGGTGTGATGCCGATCCTCATTCCGCCTTGTTTTCTTTCTGTTTGATCTCGTTCCAGAGCCCGTCGAGCGTTTCGATGCCGGCGGCGGGCATGTCGATCCCCCGTTCGTTTGCGAGGGCTTCCACCTGCCGGAATCTGGCGGAGAATTTGTCGGTGGCGTGGGTGAGGGCTTCTTCGGCGTCCACCTTCGCGAAGCGGCAGACGTTCACCACTGCGAAAAGCAGGTCGCCCAGTTCATCCAGCGTGTGTTCATACCCTTCTTCCAACGCTGCCCGGACCTCGTCGGCTTCTTCGCCGATCTTCAGGAGCGCGCCGCTCACGTCGTCCCAGTCGAAGCCTGCCTTGGCGGCTTTTTTCTGCACTTTTTGCGCGCGCATGAGGGCCGGCAGCTCCCGGGGGATGGAATCGATGCTCTCCGACACCGTTTTCTGGCGTTTGGAATCCATCTTGATGGCGTCCCAGTTGGTGAGCACCTCTTCGGTGGAGGATACCACCGTCTGCCCGAAAACGTGGGGATGGCGCAGGATCAGCTTTTTGCAGATCTCGTCGCATACGTCGTCGAAGGTGAAGTTCCCGGCGTCGGTTTCGATGCTGGTGTGGAAGGCCACCTGCAGCAGCACGTCCCCCAGCTCCTCCCGCAGCATGGCGGGATTCTTTTTGTTGATGGCTTCGATGACCTCGTAGGTCTCTTCGATGAAATCCTTCCGGATGCTTTCGTGGGTCTGTTCGATATCCCACGGGCACCCGCCCGGTGCGCGGAGGATCGAAACGATATGCAGAAGATCCTCGCAGGAATAGCGCTCCTTGAATTCAAAATCCTTGACCATGATATCATCTCACTTTTCGGCGTTTTTCACGCACAAACTATATTTTAACCGATTAGTTTGAATTTTTCAAGTACTTTTGCGATTTTTCTTCCTTTTGGGAGCATATAAATGTCTTCTTTTGTAACCGCGTGCAGGGCAAAGAGGGCAATCGCGTATACGATCACCGCCGCAACCACCGCAACGAGGGTGGCGACGTTGCGTCCGCTCACCACGGCGGGCAGGGAAGAAAAGGCGGATGCGGGGATCGCTTTTTTCAGAATGGAGCTGGTGAGATACGCCGCGGCGCCCGATAAAAGGGAGCAGATGAGGGGTTTAAGGAAGTCGGCTTTGTAGTTGTATTTCATGTCGGTTTCTTTCCGCAGCACAAGGAGGAAGTAGCCGACCATCACCACGTTGCACAAAATGGAGCCGATCACAGCGCCCTGGATGTTGATCGAGGGGATGCTCACGAAGATGTAGTTAGCGGCCAGCTTCACAACTGCGCCCATGGCCACCGCCTTGATGGGCGCGTCCATGCGGTCGATGGCCTGCAGAACGGAAGTGAGAGGCTCCACCAGCGCCAGAAATACCACAGAGACGCCGTAGGACATTAAAATGGGGGCGATATAGGGCAGCGCCGGCGCGTTGACCTCGCTGGTGCCGTAGAGCAGGTTCAGGATATCTCCGGCCAGCGCCACCATGCCGGTCCCGGCGGGGAAGGCGATGAGCATCGCCATGCGGATCACGCTTTCTGCGGATTTCCGCACGTTCGGCAGGTCCCGCACCGTCCACGCTTCGCTCAGCACCGGGATGGCGCTGAGGCCGAAGGTGATGGTAAAGGTGGGCACGATGTTCTTGATCTCCAGCACCGTGTCGTAGGCGCCGAAAAGATAGGCCTTGAAGCGCTCCGGCTCCGCGGCGGTAAAGCCCCGGGCCCGCACGATATCCGGATACATGTTCGCCACCACGTCGTAGTTCTTCTGGAGCACGTAGATCAGGCGGTTCTGTACCGTGAAATTGTCAACAAGCGTCGTCACGTTGAACACCAGCGCGCTGATGGCCACGGGGATGGCGATGGTGAGGAGCTGGCGGGTCAGCGCCTTTGCGC
Organism: Oscillospiraceae bacterium; assembly: GCA_902782845.1. Lineage (GTDB taxonomy): Bacteria > Bacillota > Clostridia > Oscillospirales > Acutalibacteraceae > RUG806. Next base: position 4,832 of record CACZOP010000129.1, read on the forward strand.
CGGCGGATTCGGGGGAGGCCAGCAGCTGCTCGGGCGTAATGCCGTCCTTGAGGGCCCGGTGGCGGATCATCAGATAAACAAGCCCGATCAGCGAACCGATGGTCACGCCCGAAATGGCGGCGGCAGCGGCATAGGCCTGCTGTTTATCGGTTACGAGATCGCAGAGGACCGGGATCTTATCCGCGAACGAAACGCCCGCGAGCCCCACCAGATGGATGAACAGAAAGCCGAAGATCAGCTTGCCCGCCGCCTCAAAGGTCTGCGACAGCGCGGAGGGCACCATATCCCGCAGGCCCTGATAAAAGCCCCGGTAGCCGCTCATCACGCAGCAGAAGAAGAGGGAAGGCGCGATGGCAAGGATGGAGGGCAGCGCGTCGATGGAGCCCACCCACTTGGCGTAGGGGTAGGCGAAGAGCAGGATCGCCGCGGTGCCGATCACACCCATGAGGGTGAAGAGGGAAAGCGCCACACGGAACAGCTTCCGCACGTCCTTGAAGCGGTTCTGCGCCACCATGGAGGATACCATCTTTGAAACCGCCGTGGGGAGGCCCGCCAGCGCGATGGAATAGATAGGGGTGTAGATATTGTAGGCGGCGGCGTAGTAGCCCTTGCCGTCGTAGCCGATCTTGAGGGTGACGTAGAGCTTGAAAAACACGCTGATGATCTTGACCGCGATAATGGCGGAGGACAAAATCAGCGCGCCGTTGAGCAGCGATTGTTTCCTGGTTCTGGCCATAAGATTTTCCTCTTTTTTGGTTTTGTTGGGAGAAGGGACGGGCGATGGATCGGGAACCGGCCGTCAGCGATTATCCTTCGTAAAACCGGACGATCTCGTCCTTGCGCTCCACCAGCTGATGGAAGCGGCTGATATATTCGTAGGGATATTTGAAGTTGAACACCCGCACAAGGCGGTTGGTCGGGGGATCCGCCAGCTTTGTGACCGCGCCGCCGCCGCAGGCGAGCACGGTGTGGATCTCCTCCATCATATACACGTTATACAGGCAGGCTTTGCCGGGAACTGTCCAGCCCACGTTTTCCAGATTTCCGGCGGAGCGGCTCTGGCGGTACATATAATAAGGCCCGTAGCCTGCAGCCGTAAGCGCCTTCCCCGCGTAATCCACCATGTCGGCGGTTTTTGCCGCCACGGTGCCGGTCTCGCCGCCGGTCACGATCTTTGCCGCGCGTTTCAGCGCCAGCGTGTGCACCGTGATATTCTCCGGCGCAAGATCGATGGCCCGGGTGAGGGAAGCGCAAAAGCCGTCGACGCTGTCGCCCGGCAGGCCGGCGATCAGATCCATGTTGATGTTGTCGAAGCCCATCTGCCGCGCCAGCGCGAATTTTTCCAGCGTTTCTTCCGCCGTGTGCCGCCGGCCGATGTGCTGCAAAACTTCGTTCGAGAAGGTCTGGGGGTTGATGCTGATGCGCTGCACGCCCGCTTCTTTCAATACCTGCAGCTTTTCGGGCGTCACGGTGTCGGGCCTGCCCGCTTCCACGGTGAATTCCGGCGTGTTGCGCGCGTTGAAACAGCGGTTGAGCGCGTTGGTCACGGTATAGAGATCCTCCGGCGAAAGGCTGGTGGGGGTGCCCCCGCCAACGTAAACCGACCGCACCCGCAGACCCAGCTTGTCCGCGATTCCGGCGGTCATGGCGAGCTCTTCCGTCAGCAGCCGGATATAATCGGGGATCAGTTTCTTTGCCTGTGTGATGGAATGGGAAACGAAGGAGCAGTAGGAGCAGCGGGTGGGGCAGAAGGGGATGGAAACGTATACCGAACAATCCCGGGGGCGGTCGTCCCGCAGCAGCGTGATTTCCGCCTGCGCCACCCTTGCCGCCAGCGCGGTTTTGTCTTCCCGCACGAAAAAGTCCGTGGTGAAGGTCTCCTTTGCCGCCGCTTCGCCCTGCGTTTCGATCAGCTTGCGCATGAGCTTGGCGGGCCGCACACCTGTGAGCACGCCCCAGGGCGGCTTGATCCCCGTAAGCGCCGACAGCGCTTTTACGGCGACCCGGGCGATCCCTTCCTCGTCGGTGGACCGGGCGGAAAGGATCTCTTCGGCTTCGCTTTTGCGCGCCGGATCCTTCAGCCACGCTTCGCACCTGCAGCGGCGGGTCTGATCCGCCGTTTCCAGTGTGATCCGCACAGTGGCGGCGGCTTCGCCCGCTTCGTCGTCTTCCGCAGGGAACACGGGCTTTTCCAACGGGAAAAAGATCTGGCAGAGCTTTTCACATTCGTATTTATATGTATGTCCGATCAAAAAAAGTCGTATCATCCGGTCTGTTTCCGATAAATCAAGAATCAGTAGTTTTCCTGCTGCCGCAGATAAAAGTTGTTGCGCTTTTCATACAGCAGGGTGGTTTTTTCGCCGTGCCCCGGGAAGATATCCGCGTTGCCGGGCAGCTCGCCGATGGCCCTGAGCGACTTGAACAGCTGCCGGGTACTGCCGCCGGGCATATCCGTGCGCCCCATGGAAAGGCGGAACAGGGTGTCGCCGGTGAAGATGACGTTGTCGGTAAGATAGCAGACGCTGCCTTTGGTGTGCCCCGGGGTCGCCATCACCCGGAGCGCGGTTTCGCCGAGC
>CACZOP010000130.1 GCA_902782845.1 Oscillospiraceae bacterium
GCGGCCATGGCGGCCTTCACCGGGATGGGGTTCACCTCGCTGAACAGGGCGTTGATGAGGGGCATATAGTGGAACTGCATCTGCAGCGCTTCTTCCCGCTCGCCCGCCAGATATTTTTTGCACATGGCGGAGGTTTCGGCAGGCAAAAGATTCGAGAGCACCGAGATCACGCCCTTGCCGCCGAGGCTCATCAGGGGGATGATCTGGTCGTCGTTGCCGGAGTACAGGTCCAGCTTGTCGCCCACCAGCTGCATGGTGTGCACGATCTTGCCGATGTCGCCGTTGGCCTCTTTGATGGCCACGATGTTGGGATGCTCCGACAGCGCAAGATAGGTTTCGGGCGCGATGTTCACGCCGGTGCGGGAGGGGACGTTATAAAGGATGATGGGCTTATCCACCGCGTCCGCGATCTCGGTGTACATGGTGATGAGGCCCTTCTGGGTGGCTTTGTTGTAATAGGGCGTTACCACCAGCAGCGCGTCGGCGCCCGCTTCGCAGCAGCTCTTTGAAAGGTCCACGGCGTAGGCGGTGTCGTTGGAGCCGGTGCCCGCGATGATGGGGACCCGGTGGGCGGCGCGTTTCACGGCGAAGCGGACGACTTCGCGGTGTTCCACGTCCGAAAGGGTGGAACCCTCGCCACTGGTGCCTGCGATCACGAGCGCGTCGATACCCTGCTCGATCTGCCAGTCGATCAGCCTGCCGAAGGCGTCAAAATCCACGGTGTAGGAGTTCATGGGGGTCACAAGCGCGGTGGCTGCGCCGGTGAAAATGGGTTCTTTTTTCATAATGCTATCCTTCTTTTCTGCGTTATTAACCGAATCTGATCCCTTTAATGGAAAAAACCGATGCGCGGCGGCATCGGCTATGTGCTCAAAAAACGAAGGGGCAGAGCCGCTCCGAGTTTTGCAATCAATCCATAGCTCTCCGCTGCACGCGACAGTCAAACGGATCTTATCCGTTTGCCCGGGAACGGTCCACAGGCGTTCCCTCGGCGGCTGACCCTTTAACACGGGCAACGGTTTGTGACGCCTTTTGCACCCGTGCGACTCTTTCCAGCCGCGCCTCTATCCTTTAATTGCCATATAAAGTTAGCGTTATTCTATCATAAAGCCCGGAGTCTGTCAAGAGCAAACATAAAAAAGATTCGTCAGTGCCTGTCCAGCGTTTTTAAAAAGCTCAGACGGTGCACCGGGGAAACGCCGTGCGCCTTGATCATTTCGTAGTGCAAAGCGGTGGGGTAGCCCTTGTGCTTTGCGAACTGATACGCCGGATACTGCCGGTCCAGCGCCAGCATATAGCGATCCCGGCTCACCTTGGCCAGAATGGAAGCCGCCGCGATGGAGATGCACTTGGCGTCCCCCTTTACGATCGTGATCTCCGGGATCCCGGTGCCGGGCTCACGGTTGCCGTCCACCAGCGCCATTGCGGGGCGGAGGGATAAGCCGTCCACGGCGCGCTTCATGGCAAGGAAGGTGGCGTTTAAGATATTCAGCTCGTCGATCTCTTTTTCGCTCGCGGAGGCGACGCAGCAGGCTTCGGCGTTTTCACAGATCAGGTCGAACAGCGCGTCCCGCTTTTTTTCGCTCAGCTTTTTGGAATCGTTCAGGCCGATCTCCTCCAACCCCGGGGGCAAAATCACGGCGGCGGCGAACACCGGCCCCGCCAGCGGGCCGCGGCCCGCCTCATCCACGCCGCAAACGGGAGAATAGCCGTTTGCGGCGCAGGTCAGTTCATAGTCGTAGGTCATGGCCGCGTCACCGATAGACGTTGAACGTGGCGTAGGAAACGAATCTCGTGCCCCAGAATTCCACGCCGGTGAGAACGATCTTATCCGCATAGACGTTTACGAGATACCCCTGGGAAGAACGCATGTTCAGCTCGCGCGTGTCCTTGGCGTCGGGATCCAGCGTCCGGGGAGACGAAACGCTGGGATTATGCACGAAGGTGGCGTAGGTCCCGCCGTAGCTGGTCACGTTCATCTGCGGGTTCATGGTGAAGCAGTCGAACGCCAGATGCGAATGGCCGTTGAAGAAGATCACGTTTTTGTATTTCTGCATCATCGCCCGCATACGGACCTCGTCCGCCGTACCCACGGTATACACCAGATCATAGGTGGCGCCCGCGTTGTTCACACAGTTGCCCTCGCCCATCTGCGGGTTGCCCTTGTCGTCCGCCATGAAGGTGTGGAAATAGAGATACACCCGGGTATCCTTGTATTTTTCGAGGGTTTCTTCCAGCCAGTCCAGCTGGTCGTCGTCCAGCAGGCGGCTCTCGGGCTTGCGGTAATCCCAGTAGCGCTGACTGAGGAAGATGAACACGTCCCCTGCGATGCTGCCGGGCTTATACACAAAGTCGATGCCGTTGGGCGCCAGCTCCGTGTCGGGGCGGTCGGGGCTCATATAAACGTCGGGGTTGATATATTTCACCCACAGATCCCAGATGGGGCCGTCGCCCACGTCGTGGTTGCCGGTGCAGGAATACACCGGGAAGGGATACTGCGCCGAAATACGGTTGAATTTCTGCAGGCTGTCCTCCTCGCCGTCGGTGCAGATATCGCCGGAGACCGCCACGAGAGAAACGTTGTTCTGATTGTAGAAATCCAGCGCGTTATTGAACGTGATGCAGGCATCGTCGCCGGTGAGGCTCATGTTATAACGATTGAAATGCACGTCCGATATGGAACCGAAGGTATAGAGCAGCGGGCCGTTTTTCGTCTGCTTTTCTTCGGGGATCTCCATGCTGCCTCTGCAGGCGGCGCCCTTGTAGGCCAACACCTGCGCGGCGCCCTCGGGGATGGCGGTGTATTCGTAGATCTCGGCGCTGCCCTCGCCCCCCGAAACGGAAACGGTGGCAAACTCTGTGTAGGGGATCGCGCCCGCGCCGGTTTCGGCGGTCAGACGGTCGCCGTTTTCGTCGCCCCAATAGAGCTTATATTCCCCCGGCAGCCCGGCGGACACCGAAACCGTGCCCCCGGCGTTGCCGCTTTTTTCATCGAGAAAATCGTAGGCGAGCTTTGCGCCCGCGCCGATCCCCGAAAGCGGGAACGAAAGCGAACTGAACAACATAAGAATGGAAAAAAGGATGCTGTAGAACTTGCTGACGAATGACGTCCACATAATGAAAAACTCCTTTCGGAAATCTTTGATCCGTTTTATACTTCTTCCGCCGTATCGGTTGCGGGGATCCAAAGCGTACAGGCGTATTCCGTTCGGCCGCGGCACACGCCCGCATATTCCTTATATACGGCAGCCGTCACCGATTTTTATACGATCGTTCTGACCCAGACTTTGTTTTTCAGCATGAGATAGCCGACGATACACTTCAGGAAATCGAGGCTCGCCACAATGGCGAAAACCGTGTGGATCTCCAGACGGAAAAGCAGGGTAAGCGCAAAGGCAACGGGCACCGAAACCGCCCACATGAACACCGAATCAAACAAGAAGGTGACCATGGTTTTGCCGCCGGAGCGCAGGGTGAAATAGGCGGCGTTGGCAAAGGCGATGAGGGGCATGATGAGGCCGTCCACCCGGATGAAATACGCCGCCAGCGCCTTGGATTCGGGGCTGGTTTTATACAGCGCCGTGACCGCCGTGCCGCCGAAGATCATCAATGCCATCACGATCAGGCTCAGGAACATGGAAAACACGATGAGCTTACGCACGGAATCCACCGCTTCCTCATGCTTATTCGCGCCCAGCAGTCTGCCGGCGATAATACCGATGGCAACGCCCATGCTCAGGCACGCGATGCTGAACAGATTGAAAACCGTCCCCGCGATGGAATTGGCCGCCACGGCGTTGAGCCCGTGGAAGGAATAAGCCACGTTCAGCGCGCTCATGCCCGCGCTCCAGAGCAGTTCGTTCACAAACAGCGGCATCCCCTTGCGGAGAAACGCGCCCACCCGTTCCCCGGGCACGTAAAGGCTTTTGAAGGCCCCGTGCAGATAGGGGAAGCGCGAGCGCCGGACGATCAGATATACGATCAGCGTAATCAATTCACAAAAACGGGAAAGCACCGTGGCCAGCGCCGCGCCGCGCACGCCCATTTCGGGGAAACCGAATTTGCCGAAGATCAGCAGATAATTGAACAGGCAGTTCACCGCCACCGCGCCGAAGCCCGCCGCCATGGGGGTGAAGGTGTTGCCGGTTTCGCGCATGGAGGAAGCCAGCACCTGCGTGAGCGCGAAGGGCAAAAGTCCCCAAACGATCACATAGAGATAGTCTTTGCCGTAGCTGAGAGTCAGCGCCAGATCGCCGCCGTCGGTTGAGCTGTGCAGAAACATATTGATGAGGGGATCGTGCAGCGAAAGCATAATCCCCAGCGCCAGCGCGGAGATGGAAAGCGCCAGGATCAGCTTAAAACGCAGGGTATGGCGGATGCCCTCCTGATCTTCTTTTCCGTAATACTGGGCGGTGAAGATGCCGACGCCGCTCATGGCGCCGAAAATCGCCAGATTAAAAATAAAAACAAGCTGGTTCACAATGGAAACGCCGGACATCTGCTCCGTGCCCAGCGCCCCCACCATCAGATTGTCCAGCATGGAAACAAGGTTGGTGATAAAGTTCTGCGCCATGATGGGCAGAGCGACGGTGAGCGCCGTTTTGTAGAACGCCCGGTTGCCGAAATAACGTGCTTTAACGGTTTGCTTTTCAGTCATATTGTTCTTCTCTTGCGTTTTTTGTATACAGTACGTGCTGATAGAGAACGTCGCTTCCGCCGCAGCCCAGCACCGCCCGCTCCCAGCGGGACCGGTCGAACACCGGGAACCAGGCGTCCGCCGTGGGATCGGCGGCCTCGGCCTCGGTAAGATAGAGGGCGTTTGCCAGCGGCAGGAACAGACGGTAGATCTGGGCGCCGCCGATCACGAACACCTCCGGCGCATCCCCGCAGAGCGCAAGGGCCTCTTCCGCGCTCCCCGCCGTAAACACGTCCGGCGCCGTAAAATCCGCGGACCGGGTCAGCACGATGTTTTTCCGCCCCGGCAGGGCTTTCGGAAGGCTCTCAAAGGTTTTCCGCCCCATGATCACGGGCTTCCCCATGGTCATACGCTTAAAAAACGGCAGGTCGCCCTCCAGCTTCCACAGCAGCCGGTTGTCTTTTCCCAGTTCGCCGTTTTTCCCCACGGCCGCAATCATCGATACCGTCATTCCGTTTCACCGCCCGTTTCTTCTTCAAACTGCATACCGTTGCGCCGCAGCTCTTCTTTTTCGGCCGCGTCCTTATACTTCTCCCGCGGACCCTTGGTAAACGCGTCCCGCAGGAAGAAAAACAGGCCGCAGAGCACAGCGCCCACAATGGTTAAAAACACGAACAGCGCGCTTTTTTTCACAATGGCAAGCACCAGCAGCGAAAGCGTCGCCAGCAAAAAGATAAAACCGAAGATCAACAGCGGAACCGCCTGTTTTTTGGTAAGTCTCATCATATCCTCCCGAGATCCGGATCGTTCTCCGCGAATTCCTGCTTTTCCCGCCGCTCCTTCAGCGCGGCCTCCACCTCGCCGCGGCGCCCGGGATCGTCCCGCACGAAGGCGATCACGACGATATAGAGCACAGCGCCGACGATGGGCCCCAGCATGAACAGCGGGAACTGCCATTTATAGAACGTCTCGCCCTGCATGGCGATGTAGTTCTCGTCGTCATAAGCCACATACCGCAGCACGGTGTATAAAAAATAATTCTGGATCAGCGTGGAAACGCCGGATGTGATTTTTGAGGTGAAATTCTGCATGGAGAACGCGACGCCCTCGGTACGCAGACCGGTTTTCAGCTCCGTTTCGTCGATGGAATCCGAAAGCAGCGAGCGGTGGGCGATATCCATCATGGAGCCCGGGATGCTGCAGACGGAAAGGATGGCGGACATGACGATAAAACCCGCCGCCGTGTTGTAGCGGAGCCCTTTCGTTTTGCCGACGAGGTAGCCGAGCCCCCTGAAAACGATCACGCTGCCCTGCGAGATCAACAGCAGGCGTTTTTTGGTGCCGAGCACAGCGATCAGCTTGTTGGCGAAAAACTGCGAAGCCGCGCCCGGAATGCCCGAAACAAGGCCGAAGAGCATTTCGGCGGAGCCGCCCCGCAGCAGCTTTGCCCGGGCGCTGCGGTATTCGCTCTGGAAGAAATACATCGTGTTGATGCGGGGATAGATCTCCTTGAGGAACCGGGCGAAAGACACCAGCAGCAGCGTGGGATTGTGCCGCACCACGGTGAGCGCTTTTAATGGATTTTCCTGCTTCTGCGCCGGCGAATCCACCCGCTCGCGGAATTTATGCGCCCGCATGGAGATCAGCTCGCCTCCCATGCCGAACACGAAGGCAAACACCGTAAAAATCGTCCGTTCCCGGATCCCGAGGCTGTTTTTCAGTATTTCCCAGATCATGGGGAACGCGCCGCCCAGCGCGGAACCCGCGCCCGCGCCGATGGACACCCACTGGGCCACCCGGCTGCGCTCCTCGGAACGGGGGGACGCCAGCGCGATGAGCCCCCAGAGGCCCACGTCCTGAAACGAATAGAAAAAATCCCAAAAGAAATAGCACAGCCCCAGATAAACGAGCTTGAACAGGTCGCTGCCGCCCACGTTTACAAACATCAGGGCGCCGAAAAGCCCGATCACCGGCGGCAGATACAAAAGATACGGCCGCAGCTTCTGATAGGGCTTATGCCGCCGCCCGTCCACATACGCGCCGATGATCACGTCGTTCACCGCGTCCCAGGCGTGGGTGGCGGTCATCAGCTTCCCCACCAGCGACGCCCGTTCGGCGCTCATGACGTGGTTCTCGTAAAAATAGGTCAGGCGGCCGGAGATGAAGCTGTAGGAAATATTCTGCCCCGCAAGGCCCGCGGCATAAGACAGAAGCTCCCGGTTGGGAAGATGGGTTTCGGTTTCTTCTTTTGAGAACAAAAAGCCCACGGGGTTCTTCACAGCACTTCGTCTCCTCGTTTTATTTGATAAACTAATAGTATTATTTAAA
>CACZOP010000131.1 GCA_902782845.1 Oscillospiraceae bacterium
GGCGCCGTGCTGTTCGGCGGGACGGACGTTGAAAAAATCTACCTCAGCGAGGAAACCGTTTGGAGCGGCGGAGAGATCGACGCCCGGGACCCGGACTTCCGCGGCAAGATCGAAGCCCTGCGGGATCTTTTCCGCAACGGTCGGCTTGAAACGCTGGACGAGGAGGCGGAGCGCCTGCTGGAGGGGACCTTCCGGTGCATCCGTTCGGTGGAATACGCGGGGCTCGTTACGCTCACAACGGGCCTTGCCGGTGAGGTTACGGACTACCGGCGGGATCTGGATCTGACCGCCGGGATCTTTACCTGCGCCTACGAAAAGGGCGGCGTTTCGGTGGAGGAGACCGCCTTTGCCTCACATAACTATGAGACCGTTGCCCTGCGGTACGCTTTTTCCGCCCCCACCGACCTGACCCTTGGCTTTACCCGTGAGAACGTCACGGCGCGCGGCTTTGCGGAGGATCGCTTTGTCGCCGCCGCCCGCACCGCCGAGGGGGACCATGCCTTCGCCGTGGGGATCCGGGCGCAGACCGACGGCAGGCTGACCGGGGATGAGAACGGCATGCAGATCGCCGGAGCCACGCAGGCTGTGTTTTATATGGCGGTGACCACCGCCTTCAACTTCGGCGACGATTACAAAGACGTGCTGACGGATATCCTCAGCGAAGAAACGGATTTTGAGGACTTAAAGCGCCAGCATATCGAGGATTTCATCTCGCTCACCCGCCGCAGCGACCTGACGCTGGAGGGGGACCCGGCGTTGGAGGATCTGCCCGCCGACGAGCGGCTGCGCCGCCTGCAAAACGACGCCGCCGCCGATGACCCGGGGCTCTACGCCCTCTATTTTGCCTTTGGAAAATATCTGCTGGTCTCCTCCTCCCGGGAGGATACCCTGCCCGCCCACCTGCAGGGCGTGTGGGTGGAGAAGCTCGAAAACCCATGGAACGCCGATTACCACACCAACATCAACCTGCAGATGAACTACTGGCCCGCCGAGGTGATGGATCTGGGGGACTGCCACCGGGCGCTCTTTGACTATATGAACCGCTTTTTGCTGCCCTGCGGCGAAAAAACCGCAAAGGAAAACTATGGCTGCCGGGGCACGGTGACCCACCACCTGAGCGATATCTACGGCTACACCGCCCCCGCGGACGGGCTCTGGGGGCTCTGGCCCCACGGCGCGGGCTGGCTTGCCACCCACATGTGGGAGCATTATCTCTATACGAAGGATCTTGATTTTTTGGAGAACGAGGCTTTCGCCTTTATGGAGGCCTGCGCCCTGTTCTATGTGGACTATCTGTTCGAGGGCCCCGGCGGCTATCTGCACTCCGGCCCCTCCGCCTCCCCCGAAAACCGCTATTACGTGGAAACGCCGGCGGGAAAGAAGGCGCTGTATCTCTGTTTTTCGCCCACCATGGATATCGAGATCATCGGCGCGGTGCTGCGGAATTACGTGGCCGCCGCAAAGGCGCTGGGCAAAGAGAGCGACGCGGTGAAGGAGGCAAAAGCGGCGCTCGGAAAGCTCCCGCCCCTGCAGGCGGGGCCCGACGGCAGGCTCAACGAGTGGCTGGAGCCCTATGAGGAGCCGGAGCCCGGCCACCGGCACATTTCCCACGCCTTCGCCCTCTATCCCGACAACGCCATCGGCGAAAGGACCCCCGAACTGCTTGCCGCCATCCGCAAGACGCTCGAAACCCGCCTTTCGCACGGGGGCGGGCACACGGGCTGGTCCCGTGCGTGGCTCGTGAACCTTTTTGCAAGGCTCAGGGATGGAAACGAGACCTTCCGCCATCTGCGGCTGCTCCTCACCCTTTCCACCAAGCCCAACTTCTTCGATAACCACCCGCCCTTCCAGATCGACGGCAACTTCGGCGGCGCCGCCGGGATCGCCGAAGCCCTGCTGCAGAGCCATGAAAACGGCGTGATCGAGCTGCTGCCCGCCGTACCGGCGGGGATCTCCGGCGAATTCCTGGGGCTCAAAGCCCGCGGCAACGTGGCTGTGGACGCGAAATTCAAAAACGGCAGGGTGACGGAATTTGCCCTGACCCCCGCGTTTGACGGGGAAGTCCGGCTGCGGCTGGACGCCGGGGCGGTTTCGGACGGCGAGACCGTCTGCACGCCGGAAAACGGTGTTTTCACCCTGCGCCTGACGGCAGGAAAAACCGCGCGGTTTGCGTGTGAACGGTAGATCGGAATTTGTCTGTCAGCCGACAGCTGTATTTCTTTCCCAACCGACAAAAGGATCCCTGAACCGAACCGTTCAGAGATCCCTTTTTTTGTTTTACGTATGGTTTCAGCCCTCAAACGCCTGCTTCAGGTCGGCGATCAGGTCCTCTTTGTCCTCCAGCCCGCAGGAGAAGCGGATGAGCCCGGCGGGGATGCCGGCGGCCGTGAGCTGTTCCTCCGTCATCTGCCGGTGGGTGGAGGTGGCGGGGTTCAGGCAGCAGGAGCGGGCGTCCGCCACGTGGGTCTCGATGGCAAAGAGGCGCAGCCGCTTCATAAAGGCCTCGGCGCCTTCTCTGCCGCCCCGGATCTCCATGGAGACCACGCCGCAGCCGCCGTTCGGCAGGTATTTTTGAGCCTGCGCGTGGTATTTGTCGCCGGGGAGGCCCGGGTAGCTCACGTGCACCACCTCGGGGCGGCTTTCGAGAAATTCCGCCACCGCCTGGCCGTTTTCGGCGTGCTTCGCCATGCGGACGTGCAGGCTCTCGAGCCCCAGGTTCAGTAAAAAGGCGTTCTGGGGGGATTGGATGGAGCCGAAGTCCCGCATGAGCTGGGCGGTACACTTGGTGATGAACGCGCCGCCCATGCCGAATTTTTCGGCGTAGGTGATGCCGTGGTAAGAGTCATCGGGGGTGGTGAGGCCCGGGAATTTCTCCGCGTGGGCCATCCAGTCGAATTTGCCGCTGTCAACGATGGCGCCGCCCACCGCCGCGCCGTGGCCGTCCATATATTTGGTGGTGGAGTGGGTCACGATGTCCGCCCCCCATTCGATGGGACGGCAGTGCGCCGGGGTGGGGAAGGTGTTGTCCACGATCAGCGGCACGCCGTGGGCGTGGGCCGCCGCCGCGAATTTTTCAATGTCCAGCACCGTGAGGGCGGGGTTTGCGATGGTCTCGCCGAACACCGCTTTTGTGTTGGGGCGGAAGGCCGCGTCCAGCTCCTCGGGGGTGCAGTCCGGCGAAACAAAGGTGGTCTCGATGCCCATTTTCGCCATGGTCACCGAAATCAGGTTGAAGGTGCCGCCGTAGATGGAGGCGGAAGAAACGATATGGTCCCCGCAGGAGCAGATGTTAAAGAGGGCGAAGAAGTTCGCCGCCTGCCCGCTGGACGTGAGCATGCCCGCCGTGCCGCCTTCCAGCGCCGCGATCTTGGCGGCCACATAGTCGTTGGTGGGGTTCTGCAGGCGGGTGTAGAAATAGCCGCTGGCCTCCAGGTCGAAGAGCTTGCCCATGTCTTCGCTGGTGTTGTATTTAAACGTGGTGGACTGGATAATGGGGATCTGCCGCGGTTCGCCGTTGCCGGGCGTGTAGCCCGCCTGTACGCATTTGGTGCCGATGGATTGTTCTTTCATATCGTTTTCCTTCTTTCGGTTGTAATTCTTTCTTCAGTCAAAGCGGATCAGGTTGATGCCGAGGTCTTCGTTGAATTCCCGGTCCACGCTGCCGGGCAGGAGGCGCACGACCATTTCGCAGGTGGCGCTCACCACCGCTTTTGTCAGGTGGCCGCCCACCACGTTGCCTTCGGCGTTGCCCGCGCTCAGGTGCAGGTGCTGGTAGGGCTTGCCGCCCTTCGTGGTCAGGGTCCCCACAAGCGACACGATCTCGTGGTTGCCTTTATAGGTGTGGGGGTAATATTTTTTCTCGTCCAGATCGAACACGCCCACGGTAAAGTCGTCGGTGGCGCCCAGCGCCGAAACGCTCGCCAGCGTGATGCGCTCTTTTTCGGCAAAAAGAAGGATCTGTTCGATGATCTCCTCGCCCTTGTCGATCCGCACAAGATAAGCGTCGCCGAATTTTCTGTAGTCCAAAAGAAGCCCTCCCTGCTCCCGCGCAAACGGGGAAACTGATTTTTCTTCATTATACGCCGGTTGCCGGAAATATGCAAGCGGGATTTGCGGAAATTGCGGGCGGAGGACGCATCGGGCTTTGTTCCCGGCGTGCGCGCCCGTGCCGGTGCGGCTTACTGCATCTCCGCGTTGTTTGTGCGGATGTCGGCGGCAAATTCCGCGTTGAGCTCCGGATAGGCGGAGAGCATGGGTTCCACGTCCTTGCCCTTTTTCCGGTCGAAATAGTTTTTGGTGATTTTGCTCACAAGGCCCGCCAGCGCCAGCAGGCAGATGAGGTTCGGCACCGCCATCAGGCCGTTGAAGGTGTCGTCGATGGCCCAGATAAGATCGCTGTGGATGGTGGCGGAGGCGGCGATCAGCACCACGTAGACCACCTTGAACACCGTGACGGCGATTTTGCTGCGGCCGTTCTTCAGCCAGCCGAAGCAGAACTCCACGGCCTTTTCGCCGTAGTAGGACCAGGCGATGACGGTGGTGAAGGCGAAAAGCGGCAGAATGACGGAAAACGCCGCCGTGCCGAAGGCGCCGAAGTTGTTGGAGAACATGGTCATGGACATAACGCTGTCTTCTTTGTCCGCGGTGAGATTCGCCGCGTCGTAGGTGGTGAGGAACATGAGCGCCGTGAGGGTGCAGATAACAAAGCTGTCGAAGAACACCTCAAACACGCCCCAGAGCCCCTGCTTCACGGGCTCGCGGGTTTCGGAGGCGGAGTGGGCGATAACGGAGGAGCCGAGGCCCGCTTCGTTGGAGAACACGCCCCGCGCCATGCCTTTTTTGATGACCTGCGCGAAGGAATAGCCGAGGATCCCGCCGCCGGCGGCCCGGAAGCTGAACGCCTTGGTGAAAATGAGGCCGAAGGCGGAGGGCAGGCGGGAAATATGCATGAAAATGGCGATCAGCGCCATCACGATGAAGAGCAGCGACATCAGGGGGACCAGCATGGAAGCCACCTTGCCGATGCGCTTGATGCCGCCGATGATCACAACGGCGGTGATGACCGCGACGACGGCGCCCACGATCAGGCGGACGGTTTCCACGTCGGCGGCGGCGCTGACCCGCGACCAGGCTTCGGCCAGCGTGCCGGAGATCTTGTTGGTCTGCACGCCGCTCATGCCGATGGCGGCGAACACGCAGAACACGGCGGCCAGATACCCCAGCCACTTCCATCGAAGACCGTTGGCGATGTAGTAGAACGCGCCGCCCGAAAGGTTGCCGTTCTTATCTTTTTTGCGGTAGTAAAGCCCCAGCACGTTTTCGGCGTAGTTGGTCACCATGCCGAAGAACGCGGAGACCCACATCCAGAACACCGCGCCGGGGCCGCCGGTGAGGATGGCGGAGACCACGCCGATGATGTTGCCGGTGCCCACCGTCCCCGAAATGGCGGTGGAGAACGCCTCGAACTGCGAAACGGAGCGCAGCCGGTCGTCCGCCTTTCTTTTGCCAAGCCCTTTCAGGGTGGGGATGATGGTGGTGTTCAAAGATTCCTTAAAGTGCGTGATCTGCAGGCCGCGGGTGCGGACGGTCAGGTAAATGCCGGTGCCGAGGATCAGGATGATCACCGGCCAGCCCCATACAACGCCGTTGACCGCGTTGTTCACGTTTTCGATGGCGGAAAGCACTTTTTCCCACATGGTTCGGATTCCTTCTTTCTGACAGAGAGATTTAAAACCAAAAGACAGCCGGCAACGGGATTGCTGACTGCCTGAACGTAAATGCTTTCACGTTGTACTCCGTCCTTTGGCCTGAGAGATTCGGGGACGCGCGCCCCCTTGCACCTTCGGCATCCGATGTTGTCGGAATTCTCCGGAGCTCGTCAGCAAACAGTCAAAGAACAGCGCCTTTTTCTGCAAGCTTCAACCGAACTGTTTTTCAATTTTCTGGATTGTAACATAATCCGGCCTTCTTGTCAAGAGCCTGCGCGCAAATCCCGAAACGCACGTGCGGAAATTTGCGGAATGATAAATATAAATCGGAATTTAGCCGTCAGCCGACAGCAGTCAGCCGACGGCTTTTCCTACCGGAATCAATCCGAATGACATGGAAATATGGGCGATGAATCGCTGAC
>CACZOP010000132.1 GCA_902782845.1 Oscillospiraceae bacterium
CTGCAGCCAGTGCGGCGGGGAAGCAAGAGTCCCCTTCAAGCCCCGTGAGGACAGAGCCGTCCTTTGCAGCGAATGCTTTGCAAAGTCAAAAGAACAATTCTGAAAATAGAAATATCCTGATGACTTACAGAAGAGAGCGCTTTATTGCCGCTCTTTTTTGTTTTACAGGAATTCTCTCCGCTGCGGGGGGGCGACCCATTCCCACTCCAGAACAGGGAAAAAACAAAATGCCCCCGGGCAAAAAGCGCGGGGGAGAAAAGGGATTTGTTGTTTCAGGAACGTCTTGAGATCGTTCACAGCCATTGTTTTTCTTCTTTATTCTTTTTCCGGCAGAGCATAGTGGCGCCAGAACACGCCGACGGCCTTGTTGTAATCCAGCACGTGCAGGAAGCTGCCGTCCGCGGCGGGGTATGCCGTCATGCCCTCCGCCTCGCAGTTATCGGTCCCCACGTCCCGCTCCGCCAACACCGAAACGGCGCCGTTTTCGAGATCTACCGTCAGGATGCGCTTGACGCCGCCCGTATCCTTGCAGTCGTTAGAAAGATAAAGCTTCCCCTCATAGAATTCGCCGCCCTGGATCCGGTGCAGCTCGCCGAGCCCCGTGAGCGCGATCTCCCGCACGGGGCGCATACCGTCGTTCACGTCGTACACAAAGAGGGTTTTCGCGTGATCCCATTTGGAGGCGTACAGCAGGCCTGTTTCACCGTCCACAGCCAGCCACGGCACGCCGTCGTCAAACGCGTCGTTCGGGAGATCGTAGACCTCTCCCGTGGGTTCCAGCGTTTCGCAGTCGAATACCGCCACACAGGCGCGGCAGACGTCGCCGCCCTCCACCGAAGCGTAGATTTTGCCGTGATAGCAGCTGATACCGCCGATGTGGTTGTTTCCCCGGGCAGCACAGACCTCCGGCAGCGGATTGATCCGTTTTTGCACCAACGTCGGATTTTCAAAGGTCCATTTGGCAAGCGCCGTCATATTGAGCGCGGTAATGGCGCCGGAGGTATAATAGTATTCCCCGTCGGTGGTAATCCCCTGCCCCATGACGAACGCCTGTTCAAGCACAAAAACGTTCTGCCCCACCAGCAGGGCGGAATCGGTGCTTTTTGCCTTGGGCGTGAACGCGAGCGTTAAAAGCAGCAGCGGCAGCGTTAAAAAGAAACGAAGTTTCAGCAGCATACCAATCCCTCCATATAAACAAATTGCTTTTTTATCATTATATACTTTTGATATAATAAAAGCAATCTTTTTTGGAATTCAACAGCAAAACATATACACCGTGTTGTATATACGTGCAAAATCCGACAATCGTTGATTGTATTTGTTCCTCCGGTGTCGTATAATATTAACAACCTGGGGAAACGGAGAGAACAAAAATGAAGATCACATGGTTCGGAACCGCGTCGCTTGCACTGGAAAGCAACAGCGGCGCAAGGATATTATTTGATCCGTTTTTGCGGATGAACAAGCGGCTGCCGGCGATCCCGCTGACGGATTACGTGGGCTACGACGCCATTTTGCTCACCCACGGCCACGTAGACCATATCTACCACGTGCCGAAGGTGGCGGCCGCCGACAAAAACGTGCCTGTCTACTGCACCGCCGCGCCCGCCCGCAGCCTGAAGCTTATGGGGGTGGACGAAAAAAGGATCCGCCGTATCCGGCCGGACGACAGCTTTACCGTGGGCGACATTGAGATCACGGCGCGTCCCGGGCGGCACGTCCGCTTCAACCTGCCCTACATCGCCGCCAGCGCCCCGCAGTGCATCTTAAAGCCTGTGAAGGCGGCGCTGCTCATCGCTTCGGGCGTGGCCCTGCCGGAGATGGGAGAGATCCTCATTTTTGAGATCCGCTGCGACGGCAAAACCGTAACGGTGATGGGCTCCTTCGGCGTGGACAAACGCGCGACCTACCGGGAGGAACCGGACGTTCTGGTGCTCCCCTACAACGGCAGCACCAATATTCCCGCGCTGGCGGACACGCCGCTGAAGGAGATCAGGCCGAAGATGGTGTTTTTCGACCACTACGACGACGCGTTCCCGCCCCTCACCCGCCGCATGGACGTGGAGAATTACGAGCAGCGCCTGAAAAAGAACTTTCCCGGCCTGCAGACGCTCATTCCGGAGGAACAGCGGGCCTACGCGTTTTAAGCCCCCTTCGCACGGGATCATTGCCCGACGGACTCGCTTCGTCGGGCGTTTTCCTCTTTAGAAAATCGTTTTTCTTCTTGCATATATTCCTGTGTAGTGTTATAATATGTTTTAAGTTATTTTTCCATACGGAAAAAGAGGAGGCGGCGCGGATGTCTCAATGGGACGCGGACTATATCGCCCTGTGCAAGCGCATATTAAGCGAGGGGCGCGAGGTGGAAAACCGCACCGGGATCAATACGGTCAAGGTGCCTTCCCACCATTTCAGCTTTGATCTGGCGGCGGAATTCCCCATTCTCACCACAAAACAGCTCTTTATCCGGCAGGCGGTGCTCGAAATGCTTTGGATCTATCAGGCCCAGAGCAACGACGTGCGCTGGCTGCAGGAGCGGGACGTGCATATCTGGGACGAATGGGAAGTGGACGAAGACGGCTTCTGGAACGCGGAGCAGATGCTCCCGGGCCCGGACGGAAAGCTCGTAAAGCAGCCGGTGAGAAAAGAATTCGGCAAAGAATGGGCGCACACCATCGGCACCGCCTACGGCTACATCGTCAATAAATTCCAACTCACCCAGACCCTCATCGACAAACTGAAAAACAACCCGCAGGACAGGCGCCTGGTCATGAGCCTGTGGCAGAACGACTATCTTGCCACCGCGGTGCTGCCCTCCTGCGTATGGAGCAGCGAGTGGGACGTGACCGACGGACGGCTGAACGCCTGGGTGCACCAGCGCAGCTGCGACGTGCCGCTGGGGCTGCCCTTCAATGTGACGCAGTACGCCACCCTTTTATGCATGCTGGCGCAGGTGTGCGGCCTGAAACCCGGCACGCTGGACTGGAGCATCAAGGACGCGCACATCTACGTCAACCAGATCGAGCCCATCAGGGAGCAGATCCGCCGCTTTGACGAAAACGGCTCCTACCCTGCGCCCACCCTCTGGCTGAATCCGGAAGTCGCCGACTTTTTCGCCTTCGACAACAGCCGCGACTTAAAGGACGTTAAACTCGAAAACTACCGGCACATGGGGAAACTCCTCTTCCCCATCGCGCAATAAGGAGGAACTCCATGACCGATATTCTCATCGTCGGCGCGGGGCCCGCGGGGCTCACCGCCGCCATCTACGCCCTGCGCGCGGGCAAAAGCGTGCTGCTGATTGAAAAAGCCGCCATCGGCGGGCAGATGACCCACTCCCCCAAGATCGAAAACTATCCGGGCTTTCCCGAGATCTCCGGCACGGGGCTGGCGGACCGCATGACCGAGCAGGCGCTGAACCTCGGCGCGGAGATGGAGCTGGGCGAAGTGACGAAGCTGGAACTTGCGGGCGACGTAAAAAAAGCCGTGACCGAAGACGGCGAATTCGAGGCGAAAGCCGTGATCCTTGCCATGGGCGCGAAGCACCGCACGCTGGGGCTGCCCGGGGAAGAGGCGCTGTCCGGCGTTTCTTACTGCGCGGTGTGCGACGGTGATTTTTACCGGGGCGAGGACGTGATCATCGTGGGCGGCGGCAATTCCGCCATGCAGGAGGCGCTGCTTTTAAGCGAGACCTGCTCCCACGTGACCATGGTGCAGAATCTGGCCTTTTTAACCGGCGAGCAGGCGCTCAAAGACCGGGTGCTGGCAAAAGAAAACATCAGCGTGATCTACGGCTGCGTGGCGGACAGGCTGCTGGGCGAAGACGCCTTTACCGGCCTTGTTGTGAAAAACACCGAAACCGGCGAGACCCAAACCGTGAACGCCGGCGGGCTGTTCGTCGCCATCGGCCTGCTGCCCGACACCGCCCCGGCGGAAGGGCTGCTGGCGCTGCAAAACGGCTATATCGAGGCGGGAGAAGACTGCCTTACCTCCATTCCCGGCGTATTCACCGCGGGCGACTGCCGCACCAAAGGCATCCGCCAGGTGAGCACAGCCGCCGCCGACGGCGCGGTGGCCGCCCTTGCCGCCGTCAGATATCTGCAAAGCGCCGCCATGTAAATCAAAACAAAAAACAAAAAAAAGGAGCAGAATATGAAAAAACAGGTTTTACAAATCTTATCCTTCTGTCTGGCAGTTCTTCTCACGGTCGGCCTCACAAGCTGCGGCAAAAAGGGGACGGACAAAATGCTCGACGTCACCGCTCCCGACGCCGGTCAGGCGGAAGAAGCGGAGGTCACGGAGGAAGAAGAACAACCGCAGGCCGGCTTAAATCCGCTGACCGGTCTGCCGGGCTATGACACGGAGAAATACAAAGATCAGAAGCTCATCGGCGTGGTGGTGGAGAACCATCCCGGCGCGCGCCCCCAGTGGAGCATGAACACCCCGGACGTGATCTTTGAATACGAGGTGGAGGGCGGCATTTCGCGGATGCTCTGGCTCTACGCAAATCTGGATGAGATCCCCGACAGACTGGGGCCCGTCCGCAGCATGCGCCACGATATTGTGGAGCTGGCGCGGGGCTACGACCTGTTTTTCATCCACTGCGGCGGCAGTAAATTTGCCTGGGAAAAGGTCAAAACCTACAACGGCACGCTTGCCGAGATCGACGGCGGTTACCATCCCAGCCTCTTTTACCGCGACACCACCCGCAACACGGCCATCGAGCACCGGCTCCTCCTTCTGGGTAACGCCCTTCGTGTCGGCGTTGAAAAACTCAAGCTGGATATGACCACCGACAGCGAGCATCAGCATATCTTCCGCTTTGAAAAAGAGGAGGACGCCTTCTATCCCGGCGACGAAGCATGCAACAGCGTCCATTTTGAGTATTCCGGCGACTACACCTATACCTTCAACTACAACGACGAAACGAGCCTGTATGAAGCCAACATCAACGGCAATCCCCGCGTGGACGATCAGGGCGTCCAGTGCGCCTATACCAACCTGATCCTCTTATACGTGGATATGGAGGATATGGGCACCTCATCCGGGCATCAGGATCTGAAGCTGGAAAAAGGCGGCAAGGGCATCTACGCCGCCAACGGCACTTATGAGGAGATCAAATGGGAAAAAGGCGGCGACGAGGATATGCTCAAGCTCTACGAGCCCGACGGCGAAGAGCTCGTCCTCAACGCCGGAAAAAGCTATATCGGCCTTGTCCGCAGCACCCAGAGCGCAAAGACCGAGATTTCCTGAGCCGTCCAAAGCAAAAAAAACCGGATATAAACCAAAAGCAGACCGTGACCCAGCGCCGCGGCCTGCTTTTTTCGTTCTGCTGTTTTCGGTGCATTTTCTGCCTTTTCGCTCTTTATTTCAGCGTTTCCAGCCCCACGGCGGCGCGGAGGATCCGGCGCGCATCCCACGCTGTGATCTCGCCTTTCCGGTCGGTATCGCCGGCGATAAA
>CACZOP010000133.1 GCA_902782845.1 Oscillospiraceae bacterium
AAAAAAATGGATACGAATAACAACCGGACAAAAGCCGCGCCCCGCACGGGCGGCCCCGTGACCCGCTTCGCCCCCTCGCCCACGGGCTATATGCACGTGGGGAATCTCAGAACGGCGCTGTATACCTACCTTACCGCCAAGCACAGCAACGGCACCTTTATCCTGCGGATCGAGGATACCGACCAGGGCAGAAAAGTGGAAGGCGCCGTGGACGTGATCTACGCCACCCTCACCGAAACGGGCTTACTGTGGGACGAAGGCCCCGACAAGCCCGGCGACGTGGGCCCCTACGTGCAGAGCGAGCGTATGGGGATCTTCAAGGGCTACGCGGAGCAGCTGGTGGCCGAGGGCAAGGCTTATTACTGCTTCTGCACCGAGGAACGGCTGGAGGAGATGCGGCAGGCGCAGATCGCCGCCGGGCAGACCGTGGGCAGCTACGACCGCCACTGCCGTGACTTAAGCCCCGAAGAGATCGCCGAAAACCTGAAAAACGGCGTGCCCTACGTGATCCGCCAGAAAATGCCGCTGGAGGGCAAAACCAGCTTCGACGACCTGATCTACGGCCACATCGAGGTGGATAACCGGGAGCTGGAGGATCAGGTGCTCCTGAAATCCGACGGTATGCCCACCTACAACTTCGCAAACGTGATCGACGACCACTTAATGGGCATCACCCACGTGCTGCGGGGCAACGAATACCTTTCGAGCACGCCCAAATACAATCTGCTGTATGAAAGCTTCGGCTGGACGCCGCCCACCTATATCCACTGCCCGCCCGTGATGAAGGACGCGCAGCACAAGCTCTCGAAACGCAACGGCGACGCGAGCTACCAGGATCTGGTGGCCAAGGGATATTTAAGCGAAGCGGTACTCAACTATCTGCTGCTGCTGGGCTGGAGCCCCGAAGGCGAGCAGGAGATCTTCTCGCTGGATGAAATGATCCGGGCGTGGGACCCGGCGCGCATCAGCAAGTCCCCCGCCATTTTCGACCCGCTGAAACTCCGTCACATCAACTTTGAATATATCAAGGCGCTTTCTCCCGAAGCCTTTACGGAAAAGGCAAAACCCGTGATCGGCGAAGCGCTGCTTTCCGAGATCAAAGATCTGCGGCTCCTGTGCAAAAACCTGCAGCCCCGCACCGAGGTGCTGGGCGAGATCCCGGACATGATCGCCTTCATCGGCAAAATGCCCGATTACGACAATGAGCTCTACTGCAACAAAAAGATGAAAACCGACCCCGCCAGCGCCCTGGAAGCCCTTAAAATCCTGCTGCCCGTGCTGGAGGGCGTGACCGACTGGAAACCGGAGGTCATCTTTGCCGCCTGCGCCGAAAAAGCGGCGGCGCTGGAAATGAAGAACGGCAAGCTGCTGTATCCGCTGGGCATCGCGCTGGCGGGCACCCGCTCCACCCCCGGCGGCGGCACGGATCTGGCCGTGATTCTCGGCAGAGAAAAAACCCTCGCCCGCGTGAAGGCAGCCATCGGGAAGCTGGAGTCTTAAGAAAGAGGATAGAACTTTCATGGAAGAAAAAACAGGCTTGAATTCAAATTTTATCACCGATTTTATCGATGAAGATCTGGAAAACGGCGTTAACAGCCGCATCCAGACCCGCTTCCCGCCGGAGCCCAACGGCTACCTGCACATCGGCCACGCAAAGGCGATCTGCATCGACTTTGCCACGGCGGAAAAATACGGCGGCGTGTGCAACCTGCGGCTGGACGACACCAACCCCAGCCGGGAGGACGTGGAATACGTGGAAAGCATCAAAGAGGATATCGCGTGGCTGGGCTTCCACTGGGGGAACGTTTATTACGCCAGCGAATACTTTGATTTTATCTACGACTGCGCCGTGACGCTCATAAAAAAAGGCAAGGCCTATGTGGACGACCTCACCGCCGACGAGATCCGCGCCTACCGCGGCACGCTCACCGAGGCCGGCAAAAACAGCCCTTACCGGGACCGCAGCGTGGAGGAAAACCTCGATCTCTTCGCCCGGATGACCGCCGGTGAATTCGCCGACGGCGAAAAGGTGCTCCGCGCGAAGATCGACATGGCGTCCCCCAATATGAACATGCGCGACCCCGTGATCTACCGCATCATGCACGTTTCCCACCACCAGACCGGCGACAAGTGGTGCGTGTATCCCATGTATGATTTCGCGCATCCCCTGTCGGACGCGAAAGAGGGCGTGACCTATTCCCTCTGCTCGCTGGAATTCGAGAACCACCGGCCGCTCTACGACTGGTTCGTGCGTGAGATCGGCTTCCCGGAGCCCCCGCGGCAGATCGAATTCGCCCGGCTGAACCTGAACGGCTGCATCACCAGCAAGCGGAAGAATATCCGCCTCGTGACCGAAAAGCTGGTATCGGGTTGGGACGATCCCCGCATGGCCACCATCTGCGGCATGCGCCGACGCGGCTACCCTGCCAAAGCGATCCGCTCGTTCATCGAAAAGGTGGGGGTTTCAAAGGCTTATTCCGTGGTGGATTACGGTTTGCTGGAGGCTTGCGTACGCGACGAGCTGAACTTAAACGCCCCGCGCACCATGGCGGTGCTGCGCCCGCTGAAGGTGATCGTCGACAACTACCCCGAAGGGCAGACCGAAACGCTGGAGATCGAGCGCCACCCCGACCATCCGGAAATGGGCAAAACCGCCGTGACCTTCGACCGTGAGATCTATATCGAGCGGGACGACTTCATGAAGGAGCCGCCGAAAAAATATTTCCGGATGTTCCCGGGCAACGAGGTGCGGCTCAAGGGCGCGTATTTCCTTACCTGCGTTTCTTTTGAGGAAGACGAAAACGGCGAAGTGACCTGTCTGCACTGCACCTACGATCCCGCCACCCGCGGCGGCGACAGCCCCGACGGCCGGAAAGTGAAGGGCACCATCCACTGGGCGGGCCCCGATTTCGTAAAGGCCGAAGCGCGGCTCTATTCCAACCTGTTCAATGTGGAGGATCCCGCCGGCGTCAGCGACGAGGAATTCGAAAGCGTGCTGAATCCGGAATCCCTGGTGATCCTGAATAACGCGCTGGTGGAGCCCTCGCTCAGAAACGCAAAGCCGGGCGACGCGTTCCAGTTCATCCGCGACGGCTATTTCTGCGCGGACCCCGATTCCACGCCGGAGCACCCGGTATTCAACCGGACCGTGCAGCTAAACTCTTCCTACAAACCGAAGAAATAAACCGCAAAACAAAACAAAGGAGAGACATACGAAATGAAAATCATATACAAGGTTCTCAGCGCAATTCTCAGCTTCGCGGTACTCCCGGTGTTGTTCTTCGTTCCGTTTCTTCGCCTGAAGATCAACCTGCCCCTGTCCATCGACCTCGGCTTTAAGGAGTATTCCAGCATTTTCGATCTGATCCGCGCCTCCAGGAACCAGACGCCCGAACAGAAAGAGATCCTCAAAAAGCTGCTGGACGCCATTACCGACAAAAACAGCACCCTCGGAGAGATGTTCACGAACCGCCCGTTTTTCTATGCGTTTCTGGTGTTCTTCATCCTGACGGTACTGGTCACCGTTGCGCTTTGCGTGTTTTCGATCATCTCGAAAAAGCCCGGCGTCGTGATGGGAATTGCCGGCGGCGGGATCCTCAGCGCGTTTCTGATGAACGCCATGTTCAACGCCTTTGCAAAGCCCCTGCTTTCGGGTCAGATCGGGCTGAAATCCCTGTTGGGCGACGCCGCCGCCGACGCGGGCGCGCTGGGGAATCTGCTCACGGGGCTGATCGGCAACGCGGTTTCGGTGGAGCAATTAAAGCTCAGCTTCGCTTATCTGCTCACGATGCTGCTCTTCATTCTGGTGATCTTCGTCTGCATTTGCGGCGTTATGGAAAAAACCGAATCAAAATAAACGGAGCAAAGGAGAAAGGCGCAGATGAAAAATATCGCCGAAACCCCGGAAAAAACCTTCGTGCATCCCAATAAAATCGGTATCAAGGAAGGCATGGGCTACATGCTCGGCGACGCGGGCAACCTTTTTGTGCTCACCTACGTGTCGTCCTTCTTAAAGGTCTTCTATACGGACGTGCTGCGGATCGACACCAAGAAGGTGGCGAACCTCTTCCTCTTCACCCGCCTGTGGGACGCGGTGAACGATCCCCTGTGGGGCGCCATCGTTGCCAAACGCCGCCCGGGCAAGGACGGCAAATTCCGCCCCTATTTAAAATACGTGGCGGTCCCGCTGGCGCTGTCGGAGCTTTTGTGCTTCTTCAACGTCGGCAGCATCACCAAAAGCCAGACGCTGATGCTGGTGTTTGCCTACGTGACCTACATCGCCTTCGGCATGCTCTACACCGGCATGAACGTGCCCTTCGGTTCCCTTGCCAGCGTGATCACCGACGATCCCGAGGGCAGGACGCTCTTATCCACCTTCCGCTCCATCGGCGGCGGCATCGGCGGCGCGGCGCCCCTGCTGGTCGCGCCCATGCTCATCTACAACAAGGTGGCGGACGCCGGGGGCGAAGTCCATAACGAGGCGAACGCCAAAGGTATGTTTTTGTTTGCCGTGGCAATGGCGGCGCTCTCGGTGGTTTTCTATTTCGCCTGCTTTAAAACGACCAAGGAGCGCGTGAAGTCCGAAGCGGAGCCCAGGGTAGACATGAAAAAGACCTATGCCTCCATGCTGAAAAGCCGCCCCTTCGTGGTGCTGGCGCTCACGGGCATCCTCATCAGCGGACAGCTTCAGTTCAGCTCCCTGAACCAGTATCTCTACAAAAACTATTTCTGCGACACCAATCTCTCCATCATCGGCACCATCGCCCAGTATCTCCCCATGGCGATCATGATCCCCTTTACCCCGAAGCTGGTAAAGAAATTCGGCAAAAAGGAGCTTTCGGGGGCGGGCGCGATGCTGGCCTCGGCAGCCGCGATCCTTACCTTTGTGTTAAAACCGAAGCCCGAACAGCCGTGGATCTTCCTGCTGCTGCTCTTTGTGATCGGCTTCGGCTATTCCTTCGTTTCCATCACCAACTGGGCCGTGGTGGCGGACGTGATCGATTATCAGGAATTTATCACCCACGAAAAAAGCGAAAGCGCCATCTACGCCGTATACACCTTCTGCCGCAAGCTCGGGCAAACGGCGGCGGACTACGGCGGCCTGATGCTGCTGGGGAGGATCGGCTACACCGACAGCATGGCGACCAGGGGCTTTGTGCCCGGCGTGAGCGAAGGCATACTGATGGTGTGCACCCTGATCCCCGCCGTGACTTATACGCTGATCTTCCTTTTATATCAGTTCGGCTACCCGCTGACGAAAAAGCGGCTGGAGCCGATCTACGCCTACGTGCGGCAGACCAACGCCGACGCGGAGGATGAAAGCTTAACCTGAAATAACCGCCCAATTCGCCCTGCGGCAAGCCGGAACCGACGTTGATCCTCCGGCTGCACACAACAACGGGCGAATTTCTGTTTTTACATACATTTTCGGAATCGCAAGGAAGGGCTGTTTATGAAAAACTGTTTCCGCGTATTCGTGTATCTTCTGACGCTGCTGGCCACGGTACTGAATTTTCCCGTTGCAAACCGCCGGCCGGTTTCGGATTTTCCCAAGGCGGAGGTCGAGGCGAAAACACTGCTGCTCACCGACGTGCCCGCGGACGGTTCGGCGCTGACGCTTGCCTCCATGCAGGGTCTGCTCGCGAACGTCAGCGAAAAAAATCTGTTGTTCCGCGCCGGCGGATACGACAAATGGCTGCCCTATACCGGAGCGGCGCTGCGTGCCGCGCAGCCGGACGGTTCCCCCTGGGACCTTACCGCGTTATTAAAGGAATTCGCGCCGTTTTTCAGCGGCTATCTGCTGTGCGACGACGACAGCGCCGGGGCGGCAGTCTCCCTTGCAAAGCAGAAGAACAGCATCGTCGTGCTGCCCGCGTTCGAAGAGACTGTCAAAGCGGCGGGATTAAAAAAAACCGCGGACCTGCGCGGTTGGAGCGATCTCAAATTGCGATTTTCCCCGGAATTCCGTCTGCTCAGGCGGGACGTTGCCTTTGAGCAGCCGGCCGGCAGCGCGCCGCGGCTGCTGGATTACGCGGTTATGTGCGGCGCTTACGTCCGGTACGACGCCGAAGCAAGCAAAACAGAGCACACCAACGCCTTCCGGTTTTTGAACGACAACGCGCTGGTCTTCGGCTGGAACAACGATCTGGGCGAGCACGACACCGTCGCTTCGTTTGCATCGCTGAACGCCTGCCTGATCCCGGCGGACCACGCATATAACCTCTCGGTCCTCAGCGGGTTCCAAAGCGCAAAACTGCAGCAGAAGACCGCCGTTCCCGCCGGAAGCGGGGGACGGAGCGTATGCCTGATGATGTCCGACGGCGATAATCTGCAGTGGTTCTTGAACAGCTACGCGGACGCTTCGCACTTTGGTTCTCCCGTTCGCGGCCGGTTCCCCTTTGCCTGGGGCGTGCCCGCCTCCGCCGCGGATACGGCTGCCCCGACGGCCGCCCGGTATTACGACGAAATGACAGCAAACGACGCCTTCGTGCTTTCGCTGAGCGGCATGGGCTATACCTTCCCCTCCGGATGGAAAAACCGGCGGGCGCTCGAAACCATGGCAGAAACGCTGCGGGACAAAATGGAAAAGCTGGATACCCGCGAGCTGCTGGTGCTCGACGACGGCGGCTTCAGTTCCCCCGCCATCGATACGCTTCTGACAAAAACGCAGTCCAACGGTATATTTTATATTGATTACAAAGATTACGCGGGGCTTGCCGGAAAAACGCGCTTTGTGGATGGCAAACCCATCGTTTCGGCAAGATTTAAGCTCTGGGCGGGCGCTTCGGGCGGCGCCCCCGAAGAGATCGCGGCGGCGGTCAACGCCATGCCGGCCGACCCGGAGAATCCGGATTCCTACGCGTTCATTATCGTCCACGCCTGGTCCGGGCTGAACGAAAACGGGGACTTCGCCCCGGACGGCGACGCCATGGCCGCAGTGGAACGGCTGGTGCAGAATCTCGACGCCGACGTCCTTCTGCTCTCCCCCGCCGGCTTTTTGGCGCGGCTTACGGAATACTGCGGATAAACACGGACGTTCAGAAAAACTCAGGCGCGCGGATCCCGCCCCGTTTCCATCACGACCGTTCCGTTTTCCGGGCTGATGAAAAGCCCGGTTTCATCCCGGATAAAACGCCCCCGCGAAAGGGTCAGCGCATAGGGATATTCCCGTTCCCCGAAGCCCCGGAAGGCCATTTTCAGCGTTTTCTCCGTCGCTTCCCGGTAGGGGATCCAAGGCAGATCGGCAAAGCGGAATCTGAGAACCGCGCCCGCCTCCGGCAGGGTGCATACGATTTTTTCCGGTAAAAAGTCCACGGTAAAGGGGCCCTGTTCCGCGTGGATCGCGTCCTCTCCCCGCGCCTCGCTCACCAGCGGGGCGTCTTTTTTAATCGGCGCGTCCGTTTCAAACCAGATCCCCGCCCGGATCCCGTTTTTTGAAAAGCGGAAGCCGTCGGTCACGGGCAGGTTGAAGCTGCCGGTTTCGGGGTTTGCGCTGCCCGCGTCCGCGCATTCCGAGGGGTAGTTATCGTCAAAAAGCTGCAGATCCCGCAGCCAGAGCCTGCCGTTCTGCGAAAGGAGATTCGCACGGTAAAAGCGGGAAGCGTACCACACCGAGCGATATCCCTGCTTTTTCCAGTCGGAATCGGTGCACATGGCAACCGGGGCTGTGAGCGCGTAGGATTTGCGGTACCATTCTCCCGCTTCGCCCAGCGTCATGATTTCGATTTCGCCTGCTTTTGCCTTATCGTTCAGCAAACGAAACTGCATGGGCAGGCCGTTTTTGATAGCCTCCCAGCCGAAGGAATTCTCCTGGCCGAACTGGGCGTAGGCGTGCGAAAGGCATTTATCGTTATAATTCTCACACAGGTACCACTCCACCCAGGTTTCGCTGCCGCCGCCCTCGGCATACACCGGCTCCAGCGTACATACAGACTGGGCGCGGTCCGGCTCGCCCAGCCCCATATCGTATTGGTAGATGGGGTCGGGTCCCAGCATCCGGAACACGGGCACGTCGATCTGCTGACTTTTGCTGTTCGCGGGGCACAGCAGATTCTTTTTACTGGGATAATAGCCGCCGTTATACACGCCGCCCCAGAGGGTGGTGTAGTCGGTGCCGAACTGCTCCTTGCAGATGCAGACGGCGGTGATATCGTATTTTTCTTTGAGATAGGCGACCGATCCGCTGTCGAGACTCCAGCAGCCGACGACCTTCGGATAAGTTCCATAGAACTCATAATAACGTCCAAACGCTGTGTCCAACAGTCTTCTGCGCTCTTCCATCGGATAGGTGGAAAGATAGTTGACGCCTTCCCGCCAGTCCCAGACGTATTCGCCCCGCCATAAAAGGCCGGCGTCCCGCGCCTGAGGTCCCACCACCTCCAGCCAGAGGCCGGTTTCCACCGCGTCGCCGTATTCCGCCGCCAACGCGCGGTATTCCCGTTCGATCAGCGCGTCGTACTGAAACAGCAGAGTGGAGCGCCAGCCGTATGCCTTGCAAAGCTCCAGCTCCTCCCTGAGCGTGGGCAGCAGATACGTTCTGCCGTTGTTTTCGTCCCGGGGCTCCACCGAACGGACAAAATTGATGATACTTGCGATTTTTTTCATAGATCAGTTCTCCTCGTCTGACGTTTTATCAAATAAATAATACTCGTGCGCGAGGCTCCGATACCCAAGCGCCTTTATGTCTTCATACCTGGCGTTATACCGGGCCTTGGTACGCGTGCCGGTGAGCAGCCAGCGGATCTGATCCTGCGCGTAGCGGTCGATGACCCGAAGACTTTCGGCGGTGGTGATCACCGGGAAAAACCAACGCGCCCAGGTCAGCTCGTTTTCGGCGGGATTCTCAAACAGCTTGCTGTTGAACACCCGGATAAACGCCTTTGCGGCGGCCTCCGGCGGCAGGTCGTTCCGTTTCTGCCACCGCATGAGCGCCCTTGCCTTGCGGCGCATTTTCGCCTTGAGCTTGGTCGCCGACGCCGGGGCGATATCCACCGTTCCCGCCCGGTAAGAAAAACCCAGAAAGATCCAGCCCTCCCCGGGAGAAAAAAACTGTTCCTTATCGGGATTCAGCCGCAGCCCCTGCTCCGCAAGAAATTCCCGCAAAACCGCTGCCCGCGCTTCCAGCGCCTCCCGGCTTTCGGCCAGGAGCAGCATATCGTCGGAATAGCGCGCGTAAAGGATCCCCGCCTCAAAAAAACGCCGGTCCAGCGCCGAAAGGTATAGATTCGCGTAAAAGGAAGCCTGAGGCGTGCCCGCCATGATCCCCTTTTGCTCCGTAACGGGCGTTCCGTTTTCCAGCGCCCGGGGTTCCGTAAGCAGGGACGAAAGAAAGCGAAACAGGGCGGGATCGTCGCCGACGGCGGCCTTCAGCAGCGGGATCAGCCGTTCCACGGGAACGGAATTGAAATAATCGCTCACGTCCGCCTTATAGGCATAAAGAGAGCGGACCGCCGGCACGCGGGACAAAAACCGGACGGCGTCCTTCGCGCCCCGTCCCGGACGGAAGGAATACAGGTTCGGCGTAAACAGGCCGTCGTATTGCCGCAGCAGCAGCCAGGTGAGGAGCTTGAGCACCGTGTTTTCGGCAAAGGGATAGGTATACACGGTCCGTTTTTTTTCGGAGGAGAGCTTTCCCACCTCCGATTTTTTCGGCAGCGGAAAGGGGGTCCCCGCCGCGATGCGCGCGCACACGGGGAGATAACCCTCTTCGTCTATAAACCGGCGGAGATCCTTCTGAAAGCCGCCCTCGCCGCCGTGGGACACGCGATAGGCGCAGAAACGCTCCCAGACCTCCGGCTGTGAAAGCTGATCGAGCAAAGACACGAACTTCCCTCCTCCACGTGTTTTCAGGCGCCGACAGGCATAAAACCGCAGCGCGGATCCCCGCATCCGCGCATCACACGGTTTTTTAAATAGAAAAACAGAAAGAGAAATCATTAAATCCCTGAAATTCAGGGATATACCGGCGCGTACACGGGCCGACTGCCTGCGAAGTCGTATAAGGTCCGTGCCTGGGCCGCCGCAGGCGCAAGGCGTTCTCTTTCTGTTTTTTACCGTATTAAAATGCCGTGTTCATCGGATCAGACCCGCGTATTCGGGAGCCGATCAGATCCCCAGCGCTTTGCGGGTGCGCTCCGTTACGTAGGAGCGGGTGTTCCACCAACCCCGGTGGTCGTAGTAATATCTGAGATACGGCGTCCCGGCGCGCTCGCATTCCCGGCGTACCTTTTGCGCGCTGCAGCCCTCGCTCATCACTTCCACCACCAGCGCCGGACCGCCGCCCTGCGAGAAGGTGAAAAGGGTGCCGCGGCCGTGGGGCGCTTCCGACTCTGAGATCTGCCAGCCCGGGAATTCCTCGGCGAAGACCTTGCGGAAATACGCCTGATAAGGGCCGCCGAAATTGAAGGAGTTTTCCTCCGCGGGGACGGCGTCGTAGGGGGAAGACGCCGCATATGTCTGCTGCCGCGCAGACGCTTCGGGGGCCGGCCGCGCCGCTTCCTGCGGGCGGGCGGGCGCTTCTCCGCTGAAAAGCTTCCCCAGGATCTGCGCACCGGCTTCATCCAGCTTTTTCGCCTGCTCCGCGCCCAGTTCCTTGCCTAAGAACTTCGAAAACAATCCCATGGTACACGCCTCCGTTCTGAAATTGAAATATCCTTATTTTCAGTATAACAAACAACGCCGCAAAATGCAATACAGAATCAACGATTTTTTCATCCAAACACTTGATTTTCAGCCTGACGAATGATATACTACAATATATATGTGCAGATTTATAAGAACGAAAGAGGAAGGGCAAAACGGCTGCGGCCGCTTTACCCCGGAACGGACATGAAAAGGATGCTTCGGAAGTTCAGATTTTACTTTGCCATGTGTTCGGCGAAAGCCTGCGCCGCGGGTCTCAAACTGCTGGGCAGACGGGCAAGCTATCTGCCGGGTCTGGTGGCGGTTACGCTCTGCAAGGATTTTATCGGCTATCTGCAAAAGCCCGAGACCCTCATCTGCGTGACGGGCACCAACGGCAAAACCACCACAAGCAACCTGCTGAACACCGTTTTTTCGCATATCGGGCAAACGGTGACGAACAATTCCTACGGCTCCAACGTGCAGGCGGGCGTCGCCAACGCGCTGCTGCTGAATTCCACGTTCTCGGGGAAACATAAAAACAAAGTCGCCGTGCTGGAGGTGGACGAACGCTCCTCGCCGCATATCTTCCCCTTTATGGCGCCGGACTACCTGCTGTGCAACAACATCATGCGGGATTCCATGAAGCGGAATGCCCACACCGAATTCATTTCTTTTATTATCAGCTCCGCGCTCCCCGCGGGCACAAAGGTCATACTGAACGCGGACGATCTGATCTGCGCGGGTCTCGCGCCCCGGTGTGAAGACCGCACCTATTTCGGCGTGGCGGCCGAACGCCCGGCAGGGGATCCTCCCGCCCACGTCCGCGATATGGTCTATTGCCCGAAATGCGGCGCGCCGCTGAAGCCCGAGTATATCCGGTTCCGCCATATCGGCCGCTACACCTGCACCGCCTGCGATTTAAAGAGCCCGGAACCCGATTTCTGCGTGACCGATATCAACCGGGGAACACACACCTTCACCGTGACGGCGGAGGACGGCGACCACACGCTGCGGCTGATCAACGACAACATCACAAACATCTATAACCTCTGCGGCGCCGTTGCGGTGCTGCGCCGCTGCGGCGTATCGTGGGATGAGATCCGCGGCGCGCTGGCGGAGGGCGAGCTGGTGCAGACCCGCTATGAGGAAGTAACGGCGGGCAAGCTGCATATCACAAGGATCCTCGCCAAGGGGCAGAATCCCGTTGCGGTGAGCGGCGTGCTCAGCTACACCGTCACCTGCCCCGGCGACAAAAAATGCCTGCTGCTGATCATCGACGACAAAGAAGACAACATCCACAACTCCGAGAGCACCTGCTGGCTGTATGACGTGGATTATTCTCCGCTGCGGGATCCCTCGGTGGACTGCATTATTTTTGCAGGGCCCCGCTGCAAAGATCAGGTCCTCAGAGCTGCCATGAGCGGCATCGACCTTTCGAAAGTTCTCACCACCGATACGGTAAAGAACTCCGCCATGCTGGTGGATACCGAAAAATATCAGGATATTTATCTGTTGTTTGAAAACTACTGGCTGGACGACGCGCTGGCGGAAGAAAAACTGCTGATTGAAAGAGGAGAACAGGGAAAATGACGATAGAATTTCTTTTTCCGGAGGTTTGCAACCTGTTCGGCGACGTGCAGAACGTGGAATATCTGCACCAGTGCGCGCCCTCGGCGACCGTGATCCGAACGGCGCTGACCGAAACGCCCTATTTCGTTTCCGAAACGCCGGACGTTCTCTATATGGGCTCCATGAGCGAGCACACCCAACGCAGGGTGATCGAAAAGCTGCTTCCCCTGAAAGAGCGGCTGGGCGAGCTGATCGACAACGGCACGGTGATCCTGCTGACAGGGAATGCCGGCGAGGTTTTGATGAAGCACATCAGCTACGTGACCGAGGAGATCGAAACGGACGCGCTGGGCCTTCTGGACCTGACTGTAAAAACCGACTGGTTCGCCCGCTACAACGGCAAAGTGCTGGGCACGTTTGAGAATATGAAAATGGTGGGCTTCCGCTCCCAGTTCAGCATGGTCTACGGCGACAACACCCGGTCTTATTTTATCAAAACGGAGCGCGGGATCGGCATCAACAAGGAGTCCTCACTGGAGGGCGTGCGGAAGAACAATCTGTTCGTTACGGCGCTTCTGGGGCCGATCCTTCCGAACAATCCGCCGTTCACCGAATATCTGCTCTCGCTGGCGGGCACCCCCGCCCCCGCCGCGTTCCGCCCCCAGGCGATGGCGGCATATGAGCAGCGGCTGAAGGAATTCGGCGACAGCAGCACGGAATTTTGAGTCAATCATTTTGAGTTTATAAAAAATCAGCATAGAAGTACACAGAAAGGATTTTATGGGTATGAGTATTTTTGAAGAAGTTGAATCTGAAGTCCGGTCGTATTGCAGAAGCTTTCCGGTCGTTTTCGATACGGCGGAGGGCAGCCATCTGTATACCAAAGACGGAAAAGACTATCTTGATTTCTTTGACGGCGCAGGCGCGCTGAACTACGGCCACAACAACCCCTATCTGATGGATCGCGCCGTGGAGTATATCCGCAGAAAAGGGATCACCCACGCTCTCGATATGAGCACCACCGCGAAGGAGGCGTTCCTCGAGACCTTCCGTTCCGAGATCCTGGCGCCCCGCGGCATGGATCATAAGGTGATGTTCTGCGGGTCCACCGGCACCAACGCCGTGGAAGCCGCGCTCAAGCTTGCCCGCAAGGCCACCGGCAGAGACACGGTCTTCGCGTTTTCCGGCGCGTTCCACGGGATGTCGCTGGGCAGCCTTGCCGTTACCAGCGGCAACGACAGCCGCCGCAGCTTAAAGGGCTCCTTGAATTCGGTTGTGTTTATGCCCTTCCCCTACGGCTTCAACAAAACCTTCGACACCATCGCCTATATAAAAAACGTGCTGGATGACGATCATTCCGGCGTTGACAAACCCGCCGCCATTATTCTTGAAACCGTGCAGGCGGAGGGCGGCGTGATCGTTGCCGAGGCCGAGTGGCTCCTCGCCCTGCGCGCCCTCTGCGACGAATACGGGATCCTCCTGATCTGCGACGAGATCCAGGTGGGCTGCGGCAGAACCGGCACCTTCTTCTCCTTTGAGCGCGCCGGGATCATCCCCGATATGATCACGCTTTCAAAATCCATCAGCGGCGCCGGCTTCCCCATGTCTTTGCTGCTGATGCATCCCTCGCTCGACGTATTTACGCCCGGCGAGCACAACGGCACCTTCCGCGGCAACCAGCTGGCCTTCATCACCGGCAAGGCCGCTTTGGAATTCGCCAAAAACACAAACCTTTTCGCCGAAGTCAAGCGCAAGGAAGAAATCGTCAGAACGTTCCTCGAAAACGAGATCCTGCCGCTGGATCCCCGCCTTTCCATCCGCGGTATCGGCCTCATCTGGGGCATTGAATTCCGTGAGATCGATATCCGCCTGAGCAAAACGGCGCAGGTCAGATGCTTCGAAAACAATCTGGTGATCGAACGCGCCGGCAGAGAAGACAGCGTTCTGAAACTGATGCCCGCGCTCACCATCCCGGATGCGGATCTGAAACGCGGCCTTGAAATTGTGAAGGAAGCCACGATCTTTGCGCTGCATTCCGCGGGCTGATTCTTTTGCCTGTTTATCATTGTTTTAAACAACGACGGTTCCCGCCATGGGAACCGTTTTTTTGTTCGGATATAAAAAAAACAGAAACCGGAAGCAATCGGGCACCCGGTGCATTTGCCGGCGGGCGCTCTGTTCAGATTTTCCGTTAAAAATCCGCTTTTCCGACTCTGTGAAAAAAAACCGCCGACGTATTGTTTTTTTGAGGAATATATTGTATTATAGTAATACCAAAAGAAAAAAGGAGTGTGGTTTTATGTTGTTCGGAGACGGTTCCGCCGCCGCGATGGCCGCAGCGGACGCCGCGAAAAGCGCCGTAAGAAGCACGGCGAATTTCAACTGGACCTTTATCGCCATTTTGGCGGTGATCATCGTGGGGATCTGGATCCCCCAGTGGAAAAAGAAAAACTACAACGGCATGGCGGCCGCGGCGGCGCTCTACGGCGTGCATTGGCTCTATGAGATCGCCAACGCCGTGATCTGCCATTTTACCGGCTACGCACTGTGGCACGTTTCGCCCGAAAGCACCAGCTATATCCTGTTGGTGGGCGTATCGTGGGAGCTTTCGATGATGTTTTCGGTGGCGGGCTTTATGAGCGTGGAGCTGCTTCCGGCGGACAAAAACAAAAAGATCCTCGGCGTCAACAACCGGGTGGCCTTCGCCATCGGGAACGCCCTCTTTTTCTCGGTGTTCGAGATCTTTCTGGCCTCCACGCCGGCGTTTATCTGGGTTTATAAATGGTGGGGCGCACTGCCCGTGTTTATCACCACCTATATCCCCTTCTTCCTGGCGGCGAACCTCATCTACGACAAGCCCCGCAAAACCCAGAAAAAGTTCCTTGCCTGCCTCTGGGGCACGGTGGCGGTGCTGCTGGCGGTGCTGATCCCGCTGGGCATCATCTGATTCCCGCCCGAAAAGATTCGACCCGGTTTGCCCATTTTTTCCCGCACAAGAAAGCGGCTGCGCAGAACGCTTTCGCCTGCGCCATTGCCGTGCCCGAAGGGCAAATCGGCGGGCGTAGCAATCCTATTTGTTTAACAGAAACAGCCAATCCGCCTGAATCCGGCGGAGGAGTTTCCTGTTAAAAAAACAAAATCCGGGGACCCGCGCAGGGTCTCCGGATAAAAAAATGGAGCGGATGACGAGGCTCGAACTCGCTACCTCCACCTTGGCAAGGTGGCGCTCTACCAGATGAGCTACATCCGCA
>CACZOP010000134.1 GCA_902782845.1 Oscillospiraceae bacterium
ACGCTCTATGATACCTACGGCGAAAAGGTGGATTTCATGATGGTCGCCCTGACAGACGGCTATCAGGAAACACAGAGCAGCGTTGACGCTTTCATTGAGGAGAACGGCTATACCTTCCCCGTATTCTACGATCTGCAGGGCGCGGCCGCCGAAGCATACGCCGTAAACTCCATTCCGCTTTCCGTTTTCATCGACGCGGACGGCAAAGTCAGCCATTCTCAGCTCGGCGCCATGGATGAAGCCTCGCTTGAAGCGCAGATTAAAACGCTGCTTGGAGGATAAAACGGAAAAAACAGGCGCACGTTAAAACGCCGGAAGAACGGATTTCCCCGTTCTCCCGGCGTTCTTTTGTTTCATCCAACGGCTTTATTCCGCGCCCGGTTCTTCCGCCGCGTTTTCATTTTGCGGAGGGACTACGGCGTTTGGTCTTTGCTCCATCGCGCCGTCAAACAGGTATTTTCCGAAAACGGAAAAGCAGACGCCTGCAAACAGATATACAACAGCCGACAGTCTTCCGCTGTATGCCGCAAGACGCAGCAAAGCGGGCGAAAGCGATACGGAGGAAGCCTGTGATAAAAGCGGAAACAGAATGTTATCGCAAAGACGCAGCAGGAAATACACAAGGCCGGACGCGATCAAAAACGCGAAAAACACCCGAAACAGCCGCTTTTTGCGAAGGAAGCGGAAACTTCTGAAGACATAGATAAAGTAGTAGCAAAAAAACGCCGGCATGGAGGCCACCAGAAGCACCGCCGCAATAAAACCGTTCCGGAACAAAGCCGAATCCGGCATGATCAGAGACAGAAAGGTTACGCACAGATTAAACACGGGCACGCACCAGAGCGTCAGGAGATACAGGATCTCCCAGACGTGCTTTTCAAAAAGCTGCGCGGTCCCCCTTACAAAATGCACGCAGATACAAAGGCTCGCGAACACCAGAAGATAATTGAAAACCTCGATCCTTCGTATAAACAGCGGATCGACTGTTTTTATCACGTTATCGGCCCCAAGCTGCTGCAGGATCTGAGAAAGCCCCCAGGAACACAACAGAAAGAAACAGCTGCAGACGCCGAAAACAGTGGGGGATATTTTGTATTTCAACACGTCGCTCACTCTGTATTCTCACCCTCTTTGCAAAAACCTCTGCGAATCCCTTCAGTATTTCAGCTTGAGGGTTTTGATCTCAAACGGCCTGAACGACAGCGAAAGGGGTTCGTTTCTGTCGAAACAGCGTTGTTCTTCTTCCAGCATGTTGGTCTCGCAAACGCCGGAAACGAAAGAAGGAACGCCGATATCAACCTTTGTAAACGTGCCCTCCGCTTCATATAAACGGACGATATACGCCCGTTCCGCGTCTTCGCAGGGCTTGATCGCCTCCACGAACACGTTCGGCTCCGCCACCGAGATCAGCGGCTGCAGGGGCTTTTCTCCGGGCATACAAAGCGCCGGTACGTTCAGAAGATACGCGGGACGGATAACGGTTTTTGCGCCGAAGCCCGCAAGATGCGGCAGGAAGGAATACACGCAGCGGTGGATCCCGTCTTTATCGCCTTTGTAATCCGGATGCCGCCCGCCCTTATGCAGCGAAAGCATCAGGCTGCCATCCTTTACCGAGATGCCGTATTTACAGTCGTTGAGGATCGCAACCCCGTAGCCCGGCTCCGACAGATCGGTATATTTATGATTGCAGATTTCGAATTTTGCTTCTTCCACGCTTGTGTTTCTGGTGGTGGGGCGTTTCAGGCAGCCGAACTGCACGTCGTTCCTGACAAAATCGTCGTAAACAGAGGTATCGAACGCCGTTTTTAAGAAGCGGTGGTCGTCGTTCCAGTCCATGGCGGTGTCAAAACGGACTTCCGCGTTGTCGCCGGCAAAAAAAATCATATCCTGTATAACGGTGGATTTTTCACTGATGCGGTATTTGTTGCGGATGATATACGCCACGGCACCGTCGGAAACCACTTCACTTGACACCAGCTCCCCGACCGGCGTGAACTTTTCGAGGAAATCCGCGTCCACATCCCAGTTATCCCATGCGCTCGGCATATCCTCCGCCATGATAAACGTGTTCAGCGGCCTGCCCTGTACCAGCTCTCTGTCGTTGCGCCGATCCACAAAAGAAGCGATGGCGCCGTTGTCGGCAAAGGTCACGTCCGCGGTATCGGTAGTCAGCCGGCCGGTGCTTGTTGTAAAGGCAGAAGACTTGTCTGGTTCTCCGCCGACAATTTTCAGCGTTACACTGCCGAAAGCCGGCAGCTTTACACCGGATACCAGCAATTTTTCTTGTCCGTCAAGATCAACATATCGCTGCTGGGCGTAATTCCCCTCCACAATCCTGCCGGCGGGGACATCGAGGAAGAGCACGTCGCAGCGATCGAACGACAGCGTATTGCTCACGGTGATTTTATCCGCCGATTCTTCAGAAAGCAGGGCTGCGGTTTGCTTTTTTGCGTCGGAAATCACCTTCGACGTATAGGCGCGGCTCTTTTCGTGCACAGCGTTGATGCTGGTGCCGGGCAGGATATCATGGAACTGGTTGATGAGCAGATTTTCATACAGCGGCGCGATAGCTTCTTCAGAGGCGATCGCTCCGTTCGCCACCGCTTCCGATACCGTGGCGATTTCCAGATCCCGCAAAGCAAATTCGGCTTTGCGGTTGTTTCGTTTGATCGTATGCTGGTTGGTCAGCGTTCCCCTGTGCAGTTCCAGATAGAGCTCGCCGCGATAAGTATTCGGATTTTTGCTTGTGGCTTCCAGCTTTTTCATAAAATCGCCCACTGTGGTGTAGTCCGTTTTCGGGCAGCCTGCAAGATCCTTTACCCGGCGGGCGTATTCGCACTCCTCAAACTGCGGTCCGCCGCCGCCGTCGCCGTAACCGAAGGCAAGCAGACGCTTGTCGTTCACACTTTTCTGTTTCACGCCCTTCATGCGGTCAATCACGTTTTCGGGCGTGGGGAAATGGTGGGTGGTATTGAAATGCGTAAACACCTTTGTGCCGTCGATCCCCTGCCAGTAGAAGGTGTCGTACGGGAATGCATTGGTGTCGTTCCAGCTGATTTTGGTGGTCAGGAAGTAATCTACGCCGCAGCCCTTCATGATCTGCGGGATCGCGGCGGAATAGCCGAAGGTATCGGGCAGCCAGAAGCAGTTGGACGTATAATTGAAGTATTTACGGGTAAAACGCTGCCCCCAGAGGAACTGGCGGATCATGGATTCGCCGGAGGTGATGTTGCAGTCGCATTCCACCCAAACGCCGCCGTTGGGTTCGTATTTACCTTCCGCCACCGCTTTCCGGATCTCCTCGAACAATGCGGGATAGTGCTTTAAGATCATGTTGCTGTGGCAGGAGGAGCTCTGCACGAATTTATATTCCGGATATTCCTGCATCAAAGCCAGCTGATTGGAATAGGTGCGGGCGCACTTTTTCACCGTTTCGCCAATATGCCACAGCCAGGCGGTATCCATGTGGGAATGGCCGATGATGCCGGCTTCGGCCGCGTCGTCGCCGTTCTTCTTCGAAAGCGCCTCTTTGAGCACCGGGGAAGCCTCCAGCATAGAAGCCCTTACCGTTTCCCACGGTTGATCTTCCACCGCAAGCGTCAGGCGGCGAAACACCTCCAGCAGCGCGGTA
The DNA here is from genome assembly GCA_902782845.1 of Oscillospiraceae bacterium. Lineage (GTDB taxonomy): Bacteria > Bacillota > Clostridia > Oscillospirales > Acutalibacteraceae > RUG806. Next base: position 3,632 of record CACZOP010000134.1, read on the forward strand.
TTGAGCTCCCCTTTACGGAAGCTGTCGTCCGGCAAAGCGCCCCGCAGGCTGAGCACGGTTTTCAGATCAAAATAGAAATCCTGTACAGCATAATCCTTTACACAGATATCCGCACCGTAGTAGTAATAGAGATTATTACGCTCGTTTATCTGATCCTCGGGGCTGGTGCCGTAGCTCGGATGCCCGGCGTAGTATTCGATTGCAACGTCGATCTTCTCCCCCGCCGCCGCGTGATATTTTAACAGATCGGCATAGTGGTTCCCGTGCCCCTGATATTGGATCTTGGTGGAAAAGACGCCGAAGGGCACGCCGTCCACAAAAAGCATGCCTTCGTAGCACCCGACGTTGGGGCGGATAAAAAGCGTTTTTCCGTCGTCCGCCGCCGTTGGCACGTAATCCCCCTTAAACCAGCAGTAGGTGGTGTTTCCCTGCCAGGTCATACCGGGTTCCGCCTTTGTAAAAGGAAGCTCCGGCACGCTGTGATACCGCTCCTTCACATGGCAGTATTCCACGTTCTGCAGCTCCCCCACCTTGCAAAAAATATGGGGCTCGATCATATCCGAAAACCGGTTGAGCTTTGAGACCATCCGTTCGATCTGCGCCTGATTCAGCATAGCATATTTCCCTTCCGTATGCCGGATTGTGCACGGGCGTCCCGTTCACGATGCATACAGGATTATTATAGCTTATCTTGTTATTATTTTCAAGTTATTTTTACAGAAAATACCATATCCTGTGTTGTCTGCCATGGTTCAAGCGTCTTTTTTGTTATAAATCACAAAACACTTGCGTATTTTTTGTTGATTATTCAGCGGCTCTATTAAGAAAAAGAATGAGAAAATCACTTGCTTTTTTTGCTAATATTGTATATAATTATTATGAA
>CACZOP010000135.1 GCA_902782845.1 Oscillospiraceae bacterium
CAGCGCGTCGGTGGTCTTTCCCTTGGAGATCGCCTCCAGCAGCTTTCCCACGGTGATCAGCGCCGGGATCATGGCGGCGGATTCAAAGTACAGCTGATCATGATAGAGCGGCATCAGGTCCATGTTGTCCGCCCCGTTCGTGATCATCCCGCACATTTTGAAGAAGACGAAAACGCTCCAGCCGAAGGAGACAGACGAGCCTAACGATACCAGCGTATCCATGTTTGGTGCGCGGGAAAACAGCGCCCGGAACCCGTTGATGAAAAACTTTTGATTCACCACCATCACCGCCGCCGCCAGAAGCAGCTGCGTCAGGGCCAGCCCCAGATGGTTGTGCTCAAAATACCCGGGCAGGGGCCAGTTCCACATGTTGTGGCCCATGGTGATATACATTAAAAGCAAAAGAAATACGACCGAAACGACCAGCCGCCGGATCAACTTCGGCGTTTCGGTATCCCGCAGCATCTCTTCGGCGGAAGAGGCGCTGTCAGAAGATTCCTCCGCTCCTTTCTCTTTCGCGCCGTAGCCGGACTTTTTCACCGCCTGTATGATATCGGCGGAAGAGGCCGACCCTTCCACGCGCATGGAATTGGTCAGCAGGCTGACGGTACAGGAATCGACGCCGTCCACGCCTGACACCGCTTTTTCCACCCGTGCCTGACACGCCGCGCAGGACATGCCGGTGACGATAAAGTCTTTCATAGATCCTCTTTCACTCCTTGATATGATCCACGACCCTGATGTGGTTCCGGATCATATCCATCCAACAGGTGTATAAATACTCGCCCTCTTTTTCGGGCACAAACTCGATCACGTTGTCTCCCGGCTGCAGCACCACGTCGAAACCGAAGTCGTTGCTGATCACTTCGTTATTGCAGCCGGTGATTTTTGCCTGATCCGCCCGAATCGTCAAACGGACGGGGATATTTTTCTGAACGATAATATCTGCGTATGCGTCATATTCCAGATCGAAAGACACCGTCTGGAGCCCGTCTTCCACCGTCGCCGTGATATAACCGCTCTCATCCGGCTGCTTCAACACGGTTTTTATATCAAGGCCGAAAGCGGCCAGCCCCCGATACAGCATTGACACGGAAAGAATAAGGATCAAAACGGACGCCACTTTTCCGATGACGATCTTCGCTTTTCCTTTTGTCAGATAGATAACAGCGCCGGACCCGAGCATCAGCGGGACCGTGCCGAGCGCAAACAGAAACATCGATAACGCGCCGGAAAAGAAACTGCCTGTCGAAAGCGCGTAAAGCTGCATGGCCTGCAGCGGTCCGCAGGGCATCAATCCGTTCAGGAGTCCTATCAAAAACGCGTCATTATTTCCTTTCTGCAGGCGGAGCGCAAAAAAACGAGGCAACGGAAGCCGGAACAATCCAAGCATCGACAGCGACATCAGAAGCATGAACACGGCCGCGATCAGTATAACGACTCCCTGCGCCTGACTGCTGAAGGAAAAAACGCTCCCGATCAGACCGACAAGCCCGCCGATGACCGTATAGGAGATCACTCTGCCGATATTGTACAGCAAGGGTCTTTTGATACTGCGCGAAGATCCGCTGCCTGCGGACGCGAACAGTCCGATCGCGCCGCACATCCCCAGACAGTGCACGCTGGTCAGCAGACCCGTCACGAACAGCATTCCCAGGGACATCTTGCTGTCGATAACAGGGATCGCGTTAAATATATTATATCCGAAGATACGGTTGACGGCGACCCCTACCAGAATGAGCGCTGCCGCGATCAGCAAAAAATCGTACCAGCGGACGCTTCCCGTTATTTTGCGCCGGTCCCTGCCGATACGGGAGGCGTCGGTCTCGTATCCCGCGTCTTTCACCGCCGCCACTATCGTATCAGAGTCCGGGAGATCGGCGCCGGTCAGTTTTGCCGTATTATTATGAAAAGACACCTCATCTACACCGTCAATGCTTTTCAATGCCAGACGGACGGTGTTAAAACAGTGTTCGCAATACATGCCGTCAACCCGGACGTATAATGCGTCTGTTTTTGGCGCGTCTTTTTTGTTCATCGCCGTCAACGCTCTTTCATCATTTTTTGGAGGCAGCATATAATACCTATCAATATGGTATGTATTATAAAAGGAAAGCACTGATTTGTCAATAGGGAGCAGCCGGACGATCCTTTGTCTTTTTATGTGCAGAAAGGAATCTGGGAAAAAACTTCAGTTTTTTTCAAAATAACTGTTGACAAACCGAGAAAGGCTTGCTATAATACCCATCAAACAGATAGGTATTATATAATTCTATGCAAAACGATCACAAGGAGCGCATGACTATGAAGACTTATGACAGGATCACCGACCTCATCGGCGGCACCCCGCTTTTGAAGCTGACCAACTACATCAGGGACAACGGCCTGCAGGCCGATATCTACGGCAAGCTGGAATATTTCAACCCCGCCGGCAGCGTGAAGGACCGCATCGCCAAGGCCATGATCGACGACGCGGAGGCCAAGGGCCTGCTGACGCCCGATTCCGTCATCATCGAGCCCACCAGCGGCAATACCGGCATCGGCCTTTCCGCCGTGGCGGCAAGCAGAGGGTACCGCATCATCCTGACGATGCCGGAGACCATGAGCGTGGAGCGCAGGAACCTGTTGAAGGCCTACGGGGCGGAGCTGGTGCTCACCGAGGGCGCCAAGGGCATGAAGGGCGCCATTGAAAAGGCCAACGAGCTGGCGGCTGCCACGCCCCACAGCTTTATCCCCAGCCAGTTCACCAACGCGGCCAATCCCGCCGCCCATTACGCCGCCACCGGCCCAGAAATCTGGGCGGATACCGACGGCAAGGTGGATATCTTCGTGGCGGGCGTGGGCACCGGCGGCACAGTGACCGGCGTGGGCGAATACCTGAAAGCGCAGAACCCGAACGTCAAAGTGGTGGCCGTGGAGCCCAAGGGTTCTCCCGTGCTGTCGGAAGGTCACGCGGGACCTCACAAGATCCAGGGCATCGGCGCGGGTTTCGTGCCGGACACGCTGAACACGAACGTCTACGACGAGATCGTCACCGTGGAAAACGAGGACGCCTTCGCCACCGGCCGCACCCTTGCCAAAAAGGAAGGCCTGTTAGTGGGCATCTCCTCCGGCGCGGCTGTATACGCCGCCACGCAGTTGGCCAAACGGCCCGAAAACGCGGGCAAGATCATCGTGGCGCTGCTGCCGGACACGGGCGAAAGATATCTTTCAACACCGATGTTCTCCGAATAAACACGAAACGAGGAATCACCATGAAAATCATCTTTACCGCGCTCTTGCGGGCGAATTTCAGAAACGGGCGAATGTGACGCAAACACAGCGCCGTTTTATGAAACACAGGCGCAAAATAAGCTTTTCCGCATTTCCCAAAAAAAATCTGAAAGAAAAGAAAGAGGTATTATCATGAGCAACTATAAATTCGAGACCCTGCAGCTTCACGTCGGCCAGGAGCAGGCCGATCCCGCTACCGACTCCCGTGTGGTGCCCATCTATCAGACCACTTCCTACGTGTTCCATAACAGCGCCCACGCGGCGGCGCGCTTCGGGCTGGCGGACGCCGGCAACATCTACGGCCGACTGACCAACTCCACACAGGACGTGCTGGAAAAGCGCGTGGCTGCGCTGGAAGGCGGCGTGGCGGCGCTGGCGGTGGCCTCCGGCGCGGCGGCCATCACCTATACCGTCGAGGCGCTGGCGCAGAAGGGCGAGCATATCGTGGCGCAGAAGACCATCTACGGCGGCAGCTTCAACCTGCTGGCCCACACTTTGCCCCAGTACGGCGTTCAGACTTCCTTCGTGGATATCCATGACCTTGAAGAAGTAAAAGCAGCGATCCAACCCAACACCAAGGCCATCTTCATTGAAACGCTGGGCAACCCCAACAGCGACATCCCGGATATCGAGGCGATCAGCGAGATCGCCCACGCGGCGGGCGTCCCCGTGGTGATCGACAACACCTTCGGCACGCCCTATCTCATCCGTCCGCTGGAGCACGGCGCGGATATCGTGGTGCACTCCGCCACCAAATTCCTGGGCGGCCACGGCACCACGCTGGGCGGTATCATCGTGGACGGCGGCAAATTCAGCTGGTCGCCGGAAAAATACCCCGGCATCGCCGCCCCCAACCCCAGCTATCACGGCGTTTCCTTTGCCGAAGTGGTGGGCCCTGCGGCGTTCGTGACCTACATTCGCGCCATCCTCCTGCGCGATACCGGCGCCGCCATCTCACCCTTCAACGCGTTTTTGCTGCTGCAGGGGGTGGAGACCCTCTCCCTGCGGCTGGAGCGCCACGCGGAGAACACCAAAAAGGTCGTGGAATTCCTTGTGGGTCATCCGCTGGTGGAAAAGGTGAACCACCCATCCCTGCCGGATCATCCGCAGCACGCGCTGTACCGGAAGTATTTCCCCAACGGCGGCGGCTCCATCTTTACCTTCGATATCAAAGGCGGTCAGGAAGCGGCGTGGAAATTCATCGACGCGCTGCAGATCTTCTCCCTGCTGGCCAACGTGGCGGACGTGAAATCGCTGGTGATCCACCCGGCCTCCACCACTCACTCCCAGTTGACGGAGGAGGAGCTGAACGATCAGGATATCCACCCCGGCACCATCCGGCTTTCCATCGGCACGGAACACATCGACGACATCATCGCCGATCTGGAACGTGGTTTCGCGGCCGTGTAAGCTTGAAAGAACGGTTTATTCGTTCGGATCCAGAAAAAGCCTTTTTCTCTGGATTAACGCATAAAGGCGTGGATTTTATTGCGCTGAAATAAAAACGCTTGCGGCTCCGATGCGTCAATCCCGTATCGGAGCCGTGTTATTTGAAGATCATTCCGGGTGAATTAAATGAAATCTGAAAACATATTTGTCGAATATGAAGAAGACGAGGTTGGCTCTTCTCCTGAGGTCTACGAACTGAATATCGTCAGCGGCGGGTGCCGGCTGTACGGATATCTTCTCGCGCCGGATAAAAGAACTCAAAAACCGTATCCGACAGTGATCATGTCCCACGGGTTTCCCGGTTATACCACGAACAACGATCTGGAGCTTGCGTTGATGCGCGCCGGATGCGTAGTGATCCATATGAATCACAGAGGTGCTTGGGGAAGCGAAGGCAATTATCTGTTTACGAATCTGAAAGACGATCTGATCGCTATCACAAAATGGGCGCACAACCGTGCAATCGCCGATCAATACGGCATCGCCCCGGACAACATATTCCTTGTCGGGCACAGCATGGGCGGGCAGTCGGTGCTGAACGCGGCAAAGGAGCTTCCGTTCCTCCGGGGCGTAGCGGCGCTTGCCGCCTATGATATCGGCGCGGCATTCCGATATAGAATGGAAAAAGATCTGTTTCTCATGATTGAAACAGAAGGCCAGTGTCTGAAAATGAATTCTGCCGCCGAAGTTTACGAGAACGCGCTGGAACATCGGGATACGCTCAGTATCCTTAATCAGTACGAACGCCTTGCAGCGCATCCCATACTGTTTGTTGAGGCGTCGCTTGATTCCGTTGCGCCCGCGGATAAAATGATGCGCCCACTGTCGGAGAAACTGAAAGAGCTTTCTGCTTCTGTAACTTATAAAACCATCGTCAGCACACACAGCTTCGCCGGTCAAAGGATGAAGCTGGCAAAAACCGTTGCGGAGTGGATCGAAGAAAACTGCAAGATATTTTAACAGAGGTCGATCATTTTGATTGAAGAAATCAGCGTAAAAGATATAGACGCTATCAAAGAAAAATATCAGATCATTGACATTCGGGATGAAATCGATTTCCGATACGGAAGCGTTGCGGGGGCTGTTAATATTCCTCTGAAGGAAATAAAGATCGCCGCCGACAGATTCAACAGCGACATTCTTTATATTATTATGTGCAAAAGCGGCGTCGTAAGCGCTGACGTCGCGCAGGAGCTGCGTGAAATGGGACTGCGCGCGGTAAATCTGAAAGAAGGCTATTACGGATTCATGCTTGAGAATTTGAAATCCGATCGGCAAAAATCCGCAGATGTTGAGAAAAGCATTGAAAAGAAATTCAGAAAAACCATTTGGAGCAAATTCGTTGCCGCAATTAACAAATATCAGTTGATTGAAGAAAACGACAAAATCGCAGTTTGCATTTCGGGCGGAAAAGACAGCATGTTGATGGCAAAACTGTTTCAAAAGCTCAAAAAGCACAATAAATTTCCGTTTGAAATCGTCTTTCTTGTTATGGATCCCGGGTACAGCGCCGAAAACCGCACGATCATAGAGAAAAACGCCAAGCGTCTGAACATTCCGATAACGGTTTTTGAATCAACCATTTTTGATTCTGTCCTTCATATTGAAAAATCACCGTGTTACGTTTGTGCAAGAATGCGCAGAGGATATTTATATAACAAAGCCAAGGAACTCGGATGCAACAAAATCGCGCTCGGTCATCATTATGACGATGTGATCGAAACAATTCTGATGGGAATGCTTTACGGAGGTCAGGTGCAGACCATGATGCCGAAGCTCCACAGCACCAATTTTGAGGGGATGGAACTGATCCGCCCCATGTATTTCATTAGGGAAGATGATATAAAACATTGGCGTGACTATAACGATCTGCATTTCATACAATGCGCCTGCAAATTCACAGACACTTGCACTTCCTGCAATCCGGACAATGCCTCAAAACGGCAGGAAATCAAAAACCTTATACGGGAACTGAAAAAAACGAACGCTTGCGTGGAAAGCAATATATTCAACAGTGTTCAAACTATTAATTTAGATACTGTTATCGGGTATAAAAAGAACGGAGCCGTTCACACATTCCTTGAGTCATACAGCAAAAAGGAACATACGCTTTTTGAATAATCGGTCCAATTAACTCATGGGAGAACAGTTATATGCTCGGCATTTGTAAGAACGGTTTGGGATTGAGCATTATATCACACCTAAAGGACAAATAGCGTTATTGTATAATATTTTTCAAAAATACGACTCAAAGAGCTTTTCGTCAGATACTTTATAAGTTTTTTTTGAAATGTCCAAAAAACTTTTTTACCGCTGATATTCTTCTGGACATATTCCCAAAGGTGTGGTATTGTGTTGCGCTGAGAGGAGCGTGATACGATGACCACCATAGAAAAACTGTACTACGGGCACATCCGTCCGTATGAACGAATCGTTGATCCTGAAAGCCGCCTGGCGGTTCTTCAGGATCTTTTGTTATCCAGCGACGAGGACCTGACGCGCTTGCTGCCGGAGAACTGCAAAGGCGCGTATGAATCCTTCAAAGCCGCCTATGACGAGGTAACCGCAACATTGCAGGTGGAATCCTTCGCAGACGGATTCAGTCTCGGGCTTCAGCTCGGCATTGAGAGTTACGGCAGAGAAACAACGTGTGGAAGGGACGGTGAAAAATAATGTCGGTACTGGAAGACCTGTGGTTTGACAATCTGGTCGTCAACGACGCGGAGATCAAAAAGGGCTCGGAAGCGGAGCGTGTGCTGGCTGCCATGGTGCGCAGCGATAACGCGCTGGAGGCAACCCTGACGGAACAGCAGAAAGAACGGTTCCAAAACAGTAAAGACCTGTCCAATCAACTGCTGACGATCCTTGAAAAAGAAGCATTTGTCCGTGGATTTAAGCTCGGCGCGCGATTGGCGGCGGAGGTGCTTTCGGACGGTTGATCGCCGGATCAATAAAACACAATTCGGCGATTTGAGGGGCTGAAATTACGCAGACAAGAAAGTGCCCGCCGAAGAAATAAAAATCGATTGTAGGGGC